>NZ_JAQMIL010000025.1:0-110346 GCF_029990105.1 Bradyrhizobium sp. Arg237L
AACTTGTTCGCGCGAAAAACTTAGCGCCAGCGTCGGGGCGCCAGGACCACACGACTTCGCCGTCCGTGATGTGCGTGCTCGTCAGTCACACCCGTCACGTCCACCGCATCTCACCGCAACGTTCGTGACGATCGCGAGCCGCCCCTCATCTGGGTGAGACGCGCGGGGTTAAATCACTGATTTGCCCGACGGCGAAAGCGGAATGTTTTTTGCGCGAGGACTGGACGGGGCAAATCAGCTTGAAATCGTTGAACAAATTTCCTTGCAAGAAATCGCTCTTGCCGGTTTCAATTCGCCGGCGATTTCGGCCAAACTTGTTCCGCGCGAAACACATGGAAAGTTCAGGGCAGCCGTGGACCACAAGCCTGACGATGAGCGCGTAGTCGCAGACGAAGGTCGCAGCCTGTTGGGCCTCGTGGCGGCGGCCCTCGTTGTTGGGGCCGTCACCGGATGCGTCGGGGCGAACTTCCGCCTCTTGCTCGGGCAGGCCGATCGCTTGCGCGATGCGACCATCGCCTGGGCGCATGGTCACGGCATCTTGGGATTCCTGATTGTCGTGGGCGCATGCGCTGGCGCGACGCTGCTTGCGGCGTGGATGGTGCGGCGGTTCTCGCCGCACGCGTCGGGCAGCGGCATTCCGCATGTCGAAGCTGTTCTGCACGGGCAGGTGCCGCCGGCTCCGTTTATCGTGGTGCCAGTGAAATTCATCGGCGGAATCCTGGCGATCGGTTCCGGGCTGGCGCTGGGCCGCGAAGGGCCGACCGTCCAGATGGGCGCCGGCATCGCGGCCTTCACCGCGCGCGTCGGCCGACTCTGCTGGGCGGACGCCCGCCTGCTGCTGGCGGCCGGCGCCGGCTCCGGGCTGGCGACGGCATTCAACGCGCCGATTGCCGGGCTCGCCTTCATACTCGAAGAGCTGCTGCACAAATTCGAGCGCCGCGTCGCTGTCGCGGCCCTCGCCACGCTGGCCACGGCGATCCCGGTCGCAAGGCTGTTTATCGGCGACGCGCCCGACTTCCAGGTCACCCCACTGAACACTCCGAGCGCGGTATCTGCGCCGCTGTTCCTTGCGCTCGGGGCCGTCGCGGGCCTGCTTGCCGTCGCCTATAACCGCACGCTGCTCGCATTCATGGCTGCTAGCGACCGGTTCGCGCGGCTGCCGATCGAGCTCCGCGCCGGATTGATCGGCGCTAGCGTCGGCATATTGGCCTGGTTCGCGCCCGAGCTGGTCGGGGGCGGCGATCAGATCACGCAGCGCGCGCTGACCGGCCAGGATAGCGCTGCGATCGTCGCCTCCGCATTCCTGATCCGGTTCGCTCTGGGGGCTTTATCATACGCTGCCGCCACTCCCGGCGGGCTCTTCGCGCCCTTGCTGGTGCTGGGAGCCCAGTCCGGGCTGTTGTTCGGAGCAGCCTGCCGCTTTGTATTCCCGGGCCTCGCGATCGAGCCGCATGCATTTGCGTTGGTTGGCATGGCCGCCTTCTTCGCGGGCGTGGTACGGGCGCCGGTGACCGGCATCGTTCTCGTCGCCGAGATGACGGGCAACGTGACGATGCTGCTGCCCATGCTCGGCGCCTGCTTCGTCGCGATGCTGCTGCCCCCGCTGCTGCACAATCCACCGATCTACGATTCCTTGCGCGAACGCACGCTGCGGCTGGAACGGCAAATCAGACGGGAATGAGTGAGTGGAGGGCGGTCGCGCGGAAATGGCTCCGTCATTCCGGGGCGATGCGTTAGCATCGAGCTATGATGTGCAATTGCACATCAGAGAATCCATTCTCCTCCGCTCGCGTCTGCGGCCCGATGGATTCCGGGCTCGTCCTTCGGACGCCCCGGAATGACAGCGGTGTCAATCTGGTGCTGCGTCGAGCGCCGCGAGACGTTCGGCCTCGGCTATATCCTCGACCGTGTTCGCGTTGAAGAAGGGGTCGAGCGGCTCGGTCGGCCAGGTCACAGTGGCGAGCCTGTAGCGGGCGGTCCAGCGGTCGATCTTCCTGACGTCCTCGACGACGAGGGCGTGGCGGAGTTCGTCGCGGAGCGACACGCTCCATAATCCGATCACCGGATGTGACTGATCGCCGGAGGCCGCCACCGCCAATTGCGCGTTCTGCCTCGCCAGCGCGTCGTGGAGGCGTGCGACCAGATCGCGCGGCAGGAAGGGGCAGTCGCCGGCCGCGCTCAGGACCAGCGATACATCGGGGCGGTTTGCCGCCATCCAGTCCAGCGCCGCCAGGATGCCGGCGAGGGGCCCTGGGAAATCGGCGACGCCATCGGCGATCACGGGCAATCCGAATGCGGCAAAGCGTGCGGGATCGCCATTGGCGTTGAGGATCAGGCCATCGCATTGCGGCGCGAGACGCGCGATCACGCGCTCCAGAATCGTGAGGCCGCCGATCGTGCGCATCGGCTTGTCGCCGCCGCCCATGCGCCGCGCGAGGCCGCCGGCCAACAGAACGCCGGGAATTCTAGTCGTCACGCGCTTCGCCCTTGCGTTTGTGGCGCGCGGATTCCTCCTCGACATAGTCGAGGTTCTGGTCGAACACGATGCGCTCCTGGCCTGACAGCGCGATGAAGCGTTTTCCGCGCGTGCGCCCGACCAGCGTCAGGCCGACCTGCCGCGCGAGTTCGACGCCCCAGGCGGTGAAGCCCGAGCGCGACACCAGAATCGGAATGCCCATCCGCACCGTCTTGATCACCATCTCCGAGGTCAGCCGTCCCGTGGTGTAGAGGATCTTGTCGCCGGGGTCGACGCCGTGGCGGTAGATCCAGCCCGCGATCTTGTCGACGGCGTTGTGCCGGCCGACGTCCTCGGTGTAGCAGACCGGCGTGCCCTCCTTGCACAGCACGCAGCCATGGATCGCGCCGGCTTCGAGATAGAGCGAGGGCATGGTGTTGATCGCATGCGTCATCTGGTAGAGCCAGGAGGTGCGCAATTCCGCCTTCGGCAGCGCCACGCTTTCGACCGCTTCCAGCAGATCGCCGAACGCCGTGCCTTGCGCGCAGCCCGAGGTCTGGGTGCGCTTCTTCAGCTTCTGCTCGAAATTGGTGTGGTGCTCGGTGCGCACGACCACCACCTGCAGATCGTCGTCATATTCGACATCGGTGACGACGTCGTCGTATTTGAGCATGTTCTGGTTGAGGAGATAGCCGAGCGCGAGATATTCCGGGTAGTCGCCGATCGTCATCATGGTGACGATCTCCTGCGCGTTCAGGTACAGCGTCAGCGGCCGCTCCATCGGCACCTTGATCTCGACGCTGGCGCCGGTCTGGTCGGTCCCGGTTACGCGCTCGGTCAGGCGCGGGTCGTCCGGATTGGGGACGATCAGGGGAACGCGCGCTTTGTTGATCTTCATCATGGCGGTCAGGTTAGCATGACTTTACCTGCCATCCGATATAAGCATGTCGGAAGCTTAGGGAAATATGGGCCCCGCCCGTCATTGCGAGCGTAAGCGAAGCAATCCATCTGTCCCCGCGGAAACTATGGATTGCTTCGTCGCTTCGCTCCTCGCAATGACGGTGGTGGCGGTTCCGGAGAACAGATTGGCATGAAAAAAGTGATCGGACTCGCGGGCTGGAGCGGCGCCGGCAAGACCACCTTGCTGTCGCGCGTGATTCCGTATCTGCTGGGACAGGGGCTGCGCGTGTCCGTGATCAAGCATGCTCATCACGAGTTCGACGTCGACGTGCCCGGCAAGGATTCCTGGGTGCACCGCCAGGCGGGCGCGACCGAGGTGCTGGTCTCCTCCAGCCGGCGCTGGGCCCTGATGCATGAGCTGCGCGGCGCCCGCGAGCCGCGGTTGGTCGAGCTGCTCGCCAAGATGTCGCAGGTCGATCTCGTTGTCGTCGAAGGCTTCAAGCGCGAGCCGCTGCGCAAGATCGAGGTGCATCGGGCCGCCAACAACAAGCCGCTGCTGTTCCCGGATGATCCCGGCATTGTCGGGATCGCGACCGATGCGGCGATTGAAACCCGGCTGCCGACGGCCCATCTCGATGATGTCACCGCCGTTGCCGCCATGATGCAGCGTGCCGCTGTTTCAGTCGACGAGATCCTGGCAAAGAGCGAGACCTGAATGGCGCAACTGTCCGACGATTGCTTTGCCTCCAGCGGGCCGATGATGTCGGTCGACGAAGCCGTGCGCCTGATCGCAACGCGGGTGACGGCGATAGCTGATATCGAGACCGTCGCGCTTGCGGAGGCCGACGGGCGCATCCTCGCCAATGAGATCCTTGCGCCGCTGCCGCTGCCGCCCTTCACCAACTCCGCTGTCGATGGCTATGCGGTGGCGAGCCGCGATCTTCCCAAAGATTCGGAGCAGGCGTTTCCGATCAGTGGACGGGTGCAGGCGGGCGCCGCGGCGAATGCGCCGATCGAGCCGGGTCATGCGGTGCGCATCTTCACAGGCGCGCCGATGCCAGATGGCGCCGACACTGTGTTCATGCAGGAGGATGTCCGCATCGAAGGTGACAAGGTCGTTCTACCCGCAGGCCTGCAGCCGGGCGCCAATGTGCGGCCCGCGGGCGAAGACATCCCGCTCGGCCACGCCGCGTTGCAGATTGGAAGACGCCTGCGGCCACAGGATGTCGCGCTGGCCGCGGCGTTCGGCTTGACTCGGCTCGACGTGATCAGGCGGATCCGCGTCGCGGTGTTCTCGACCGGCGACGAGCTGGTTTCTCCGGGAGAGCGCCGTGCGCCGCCGCAGCTCTTCGATTCCAACCGCTTCATGCTGATGGCGATGCTGCGGCGGCTCGGCTGCGAAGTCAGCGACCTCGGCATTCTGCGCGACGAGCCTGCGAGCCTCGCACGCGCGCTGAAGGACGTCGCGGGCCACCACGATCTGATCCTCACCACCGGTGGCGTCTCGACTGGCGAGGAGGATCATGTCAAGGCCGGCGTCGAGAGCGTCGGCCGCCTGGTGCTGTGGCGAATGGCGATCAAGCCCGGCCGTCCGGTCGCGATGGGCATCATCGGCGGCACGCCGTTCATCGGCCTGCCCGGCAATCCCGTGGCGAGCTTCGTCACCTTCGTTCACGTGGTGCGGCCAACCATCTTGGCGCTGTCAGGCGGCGCGCCGGAGCCGCTGGTGCCGATGCCGGTCCGCGCCGGATTTACCTACAAGAAGAAGATCGGGCGCCGTGAATATGTTCGCGTCAATCTGCGCACAGCGCCGGATGGCGCGCTCGAAGCCATCAAGTTCCCGCGCGAGGGTGCGGGGCTGTTGTCGTCGCTGGTCGACACCGATGGCCTGGTCGAGCTTGGCGAACACATCACACGCGTCGAACCCGGCCAGACCGTCGGATTCCTGTCCTATGCAAGCCTGATCTGAAGCCGTCGCGTAGCGATTGACGGTATGCGAATGCTTCGCCATGGTCACAAACATGAGCACGACAAAACTTGATCTCACCGGCCTCAAATGTCCGCTGCCCGCGTTGAAGACGCGCAAGGCATTGAAGACGGTTACGCCCGGTGATTTTCTCGAAGTGGTCTGCACCGATCCATTGTCGGTGATTGACATTCCGAATCTGATCCGCGAGACCGGCGACAAGGTCGAGATCACCGAGCGGAGCGAGAGCCGCATCGTGTTTTTGATCGAGAAGACGAATGGGACGATAGAGAAAATGAATGATGCTTCGTCCGCATCGCAACAATAGCCGTGCGTTGCAATAATCGCTCTGGTTGACACCTACCTTTTTCCTATCGACACATTTCAGACCTTCTGTCCCAATTGAATCGCTCCGCAGGCGACGCAGCCGCGGAGCGTCGCTCGGGCACGAGCGATACGGGCAGGCATTTCTTTAACATCACGGCTGACGCTGGCACCGGGCGTATCGTGTCGCGTTGCGGGTTGGGAATTCTCGAGCGCGCTTAGCGATTCCCGGCGCATCGAGGGAATGTCGTGGAGCATGGCTGCTTCGCGACGCTGAACTTTAAGGATGGGATCACACAAGCGAGCACGCTCTCGATTGAAGAGCGGCCGCAGGGAGGATCGGATGACGACGATTAGCAGCACCGGCGCTGTGGCCGGCGCGGGGCTTGGTTTCCTCGACAAGGAGCACACGATTGCGACCGCCGGCTTCAACCGTTGGCTGGTGCCGCCGGCCGCACTCTGCATCCATCTGTGCATCGGCATGGCCTACGGCTTCTCGGTGTTCTGGCTGCCGCTGTCGCGCGCGATCGGATTGAACGCGCCGAAGGCCTGCCCCGATATTTCGCTGTGGCAGGAATTGTTCACCACCACCTGCGACTGGAAGGTGGCGAGTCTCGGGTGGATGTACACGTTGTTCTTCGTGCTGCTCGGCGTGTCCGCTGCGATCTGGGGCGGCTGGCTCGAACGCGTCGGTCCGCGCAAGGCCGGATTCGTCGCGGCGCTGTGTTGGGCCGGCGGCTTGCTGATCGGCGCGCTCGGCGTCTACGTCCATCAGCTCTGGCTGATGTGGCTGGGCGCCGGCGTGATCGGCGGCGTCGGTCTCGGGCTTGGTTACATCTCGCCGGTGTCGACACTGGTGAAATGGTTTCCCGATCGCCGCGGCATGGCGACCGGCATGGCCATCATGGGTTTCGGCGGCGGCGCCATGATCGGCGCGCCGCTCGCCAACCTCTTGATGAACTATTTCAAGACCCCGACCTCGGTCGGCGTCTGGGAAACCTTCCTGGCCATGGGCGTGATCTACTTCGTGTTCATGATGATCGGCGCCTTCCGCTATCGCATCCCGCCGACGGGCTGGCAGCCCGAGGGCTGGAAGCCAAAGGCCAAGGCCAACAAGATGATCTCCACCAACAACGTCCATCTCGACGATGCGCACAAGACGCCGCAGTTTTGGCTGATCTGGTGGGTGCTCTGCCTCAACGTATCAGCAGGCATCGGCGTGATCGGCATGGCCTCGCCGATGCTGCAGGAGATCTTCGCCGGCAAACTGATCGGATTGCCCGACGTCGGCTTCAACCAGCTTGATGCGTCGCAGAAGGCGCAGATCGCCGGCATCGCGGCGGGCTTCGCCGGGCTGTTGTCGCTGTTCAACATCGGCGGCCGTTTCTTCTGGGCGTCGCTGTCGGACAAGATCGGGCGCAAGAACACCTACTATACGTTCTTCCTGCTCGGCATCGCGCTCTATGCGCTGGCGCCGACCTTTGCGGCGATGGGCTCGAAACTGCTGTTCGTGCTCGGCTTCGGCATTATCCTGTCGATGTATGGCGGGGGCTTTGCGACCGTGCCGGCCTATCTCGCCGACATGTTCGGAACGCAGTTCGTCGGCGCCATTCACGGCCGGCTGCTGACGGCGTGGTCGACCGCCGGCATCATCGGCCCGGTCGTGGTGAACTACATCCGCGAGTTCCAGTTAGCTGCCGGCGTTCCGCGCGACCAGCTCTACAACACCACGATGTACATCCTCTGCGCCATGCTGATCGCGGGCCTGATCTGCAATTATCTGGTCAAGCCGGTCGATGCGAAGTGGCACATGAGCGAGGCGGAAGTGGCAAAACTGCAGGCGGCGAGCGCGAGCGCGGAGGCGGCCGGCCCGCATGGTTCCTACGGCATCGGGTTCGGCGGGTTGGATGCCAAGGCCGCGCTGTTCTGGGCCTTTGTCGGCATTCCCTTGGCTTGGGGCGTCTGGAAGACGCTGGAAAGCGCGGTCAAGATCTTCTGATCGGAGCCGGCGCCGCGGGCGATGCTTTCGCTCGCGGCGCCTTTTTTCGTCCATTCAATTCAACGAATAGAACAAGGGAATTTTCTCGATGTTTCGTATCGGAACTGGTGTCGCCGCCGCGCTGTTGATCATGGGTGTACTGACTGCGGCTTCGGCCCAAACCACCACGCCCGCGCCTGCCGCTTCGAGCGAGGTGAAGCCGTCCAGGGTGAAGCTCACGGCCGCGAAGCTGAAGGACATGAAGGCCAAATGGAGCGCCAACAGGGGCAAGCTGAAGGCCTGCCGCCAGGAGGTCAAAGCCAAGGGATTGGCGGGCGACGACCGCTGGTTCTACATCGAGGACTGCATGGGCAAGAGCTGAGGACAGGCTTGTCGCAGGGGAAAAGGGCAGAGGGGGCATGTCGCGGCGCATGCCCCTTAAATGCTTCTTTGGCCGCGATAATTTCCCTATTGGCATCTGGCATGCCAGAGTTTAGAGTTGATCTAAAGAGCGGTAAAGACGAGATGTTTCAATGACTGTCCAAGACGTGCAAGAGGTTCGCGCGTTCGAGCATCCTGGCGCCGGGCGCCGCAAGGCCAAGGCGACGCCGAAGGGACGCCAGATCGATCCGACGGCCGCGCATGACGTCGAGCAATTGCTCGGCGACCAGCCGCGCCGGCGCGATCTGTTGATCGAATTCCTGCACCTGATCCAGGACAAGTACCATCAGATCTCCGCCGCGCATCTCGCCGCGCTCGCGGACGAAATGAGGTTGTCGTTCGCGGAAGTGTTCGAGACCGCGACCTTCTACGCGCATTTCGACGTGGTGAAGGAGGGCCAGCCGGATATCGCGCCGCTCACGATCCGCGTCTGCGATTCGCTCACTTGCGCGATGCTCGGCGGCGAAAGGCTGCTGGAGCAATTGCAGGACTCGGCCGGTCCCGGCATCCGCGTGGTGCGCGCGCCCTGCGTCGGTCTGTGCGATATGGCTCCTGTGGCTGAAGTCGGTCATCACTACGTGATGCGCGCGACCACAACCGAAGTGCTGGCGACGGCTGCGCGTGGCGAGATTGAACCCGATATCCCGACTTATGTCGACTACGATGCCTATGTGAAGGATGGCGGTTACAAGCTGCTGAACGATCTGCGCGCCGGCCGGGTCAGCAAGGAAGACATCCTGAAGGCGCTCGACGATTCCAGCCTGCGCGGGCTCGGCGGCGCAGGCTTTCCTACCGGCCGGAAATGGCGCGCGGTGCTCGGCGAGCCCGGGCCCCGGCTGATGGCAGTCAATGGCGACGAAGGAGAGCCCGGCACCTTCAAGGATCGGTTTTACCTGCTGCGCGATTTGCACCGCTTCCTGGAAGGTACGCTGATCGGCGCGCACGTCGTCGATGCCACAGATGTCTACATTTACATTCGCGACGAATATCCGGCGGCGCTCAAGATCCTGCCCCTCGAACTCGCCAAGCTGCCGCCGGGCGGTCCCACCTTGCACATCCGCCGCGGTGCCGGCGCCTATATCTGCGGCGAGGAATCTTCGCTGCTCGAGAGCATCGAAGGCAAGCGTGGTCTGCCGCGGCACAAGCCGCCCTATCCGTTCCAGGTGGGACTGTTCGGTCAGCCTACCCTGATCAACAATATCGAAACGCTGTTCTGGGTGCGGGACATCGTGGAGAAGGGCGCGGGCTGGTGGAGTTCGCACGGTCGCAACGGTCGTCACGGTCTACGAAGCTATTCGGTCTCCGGCCGCGTCAAGAATCCCGGCGTGAAACTCGCGCCAGCCGGGCTGACGGTGCGTGAATTGATCGACGAATATTGCGGCGGCATGGCTGACGGACACACCTTCCACGCCTATCTGCCGGGCGGTGCCTCCGGCGGCATCCTGCCGGCGACGATGGACGATATCCCGCTCGATTTCGGCACGCTGGAAAAATACGGCTGCTTCATCGGCTCGGCGGCGATCGTGATCCTGTCACAGCATGACAGCGTAAAGGCGGCGGCGCTCAATCTGATGCGCTTCTTCGAGGACGAAAGCTGTGGCCAGTGTACGCCGTGTCGTGTCGGCACGCAGAAGGCGGCGCAACTGATGGAACGTCCGGTGTGGAACCGGGCGCTGCTCGAGGAACTGAGCCAGGCGATGCGCGATGCATCGATCTGTGGCCTCGGTCAGGCCGCCTCGAATCCCCTGACCTCCGTGATTAAATACTTCCCCGACGAGTTCAAGGAAGCTGCGGAATGACGACGATCCAGTTCGAACTCGACGGCAAGCAGGTCGAGGCCAAAGCGGGCGAGACCATCTGGCAAGTGGCAAAACGGCAGGGACAGGAGATCCCGCATCTCTGCTATTCGCCGGCGCCGGACTACCGCCCCGACGGCAATTGCCGCGCCTGCATGGTCGAGATCGAAGGCGAGCGCGTGCTTGCCGCCTCCTGCAAGCGCACGCCGTCCGTCGGCATGAAGGTGAAGACCGCTAGCGCCCGCGCCGTCGCCGCGCAGAAGATGGTGATGGAGCTTCTGGTCGCCGACCAGCCGGCGCGCGAGACCTCGCACGATCCTGATTCAGAGTTCTGGCACTGGGCCGAGAAGACCGGCGTCACCGAGAGCCGCTTCCCGGCGGCGGAGCGCTGGGAGGGCGATTCCAGCCATCCGGCGATGCGCGTCAATCTCGACGCCTGCATCCAGTGCGGCCTGTGCGTGCGCGCCTGCCGCGAGGTGCAGGTCAATGACGTCATCGGCATGGCCTATCGCAATGCCGACGCCAAGATCGTGTTCGATTTCGACGATCCGATGGGCGAGTCCACCTGCGTCGCCTGCGGCGAATGCGTGCAGGCCTGCCCGACCGGCGCGCTGATGCCCGCCGTGATGCTGGACGAGAAGCAGACCCGCGTCACCTATCCCGATCGCAAGGTGGATTCGCTTTGCCCGTTCTGCGGCGTCGGCTGCCAGGTGACCTATCAGGTCAAGGACGAGAAGGTGATCTACGCGGAGGGGCGCGACGGCCCGGCCAATCACAACCGGCTCTGCGTCAAGGGCCGCTTCGGATTCGACTATATTCATCATCCGCATCGTCTGACAAAACCGCTGGTGCGGTTGCCGAACGCCAAGAAGGACGCCAACGACCAGGTCGATCCGGCCAATCCGTTCACGCATTTCCGCGAGGCAAGCTGGGAAGAGGCGCTCGATATCGCCGCGCGCGGTCTCGTCAAGATCCGTGACGAGAAGGGCGTGAAAGCGCTCGCCGGCTTCGGTTCGGCGAAAGGATCGAACGAGGAAGCCTATCTGTTCCAGAAGCTGGTGCGCACCGGCTTCGGCTCCAACAATGTCGACCACTGCACGCGGCTGTGCCACGCCTCATCGGTCGCGGCGCTGACGGAGGGATTGAATTCCGGCGCGGTCTCGGCGCCGTTCTCGGCGGCGATGGATGCCGAGGTGATCATCGTGATCGGCGCCAACCCGACCGTGAACCATCCGGTGGCCGCGACCTATATCAAGAACGCTGCCAAGCGCGGCGCGAAACTGATCGTGATAGATCCGCGGCTGCAGTCGTTGTCGCGCCACGCCACCAAGCATCTCGCCTTCAAGCCGGGAAGCGACGTTGCGATGCTGAACGCGATGATCAACACGATCATCACCGAGGGCCTGACCGACGATCAGTATATCGCCGGCTACACCGAAGGTTTCGACGAGCTGAAGGCCAAGATCGCGGACTTCACGCCGGAGAAGATGGAGCCGATCTGCGGCATCCCGGCCGACACCTTGCGCGAAGTGGCGCGGCTCTACGCCCGCGCAAAGTCGTCGATCATCTTCTGGGGCATGGGCATCAGCCAGCATGTCCATGGCACCGACAATGCGCGCTGCCTGATCGCACTGGCGCTGATCACCGGCCAGGTCGGCCGTCCCGGCACCGGCCTGCATCCGTTGCGCGGCCAGAACAATGTGCAGGGCGCCTCCGACGCCGGCCTGATCCCGATGTTCCTGCCGGACTACCAGCCGGTCGGCCGCGTCGACCTGCGCGGCAAGTTCGAGGAGCTCTGGCAGAAGAGCCTCGACCCGGTCCGCGGCCTGACCGTGGTCGAGATCATGAACGCGATCCATGCCGGCGAAATCCACGGCATGTATATCGAGGGCGAAAATCCCGCGATGTCCGATCCCGATCTGCAGCATGCGCGGGAAGCGCTTGCCATGCTCGATCATCTCGTGGTGCAGGACCTCTTCGTCACCGAGACCGCGTTCCATGCCGACGTGATCCTGCCGGCCTCCGCCTTTGCGGAGAAGTCCGGCACCTTCACCAACACCGACCGCCGCGTGCAGCTCGCGCGCGAGGTGATCAAGCCGCCGGGCGACGCGCGGCAGGATCTCTGGATCATCCAGGAGATCGGAAAGCGCATGGGCTTGCCGTGGAATTACAGTGGCCCGGCCGATGTCTTCGCCGAGATGACGGAGGTGATGCCGTCGTTGAATAACATCACCTGGGAGCGTCTCGTGCGCGAGGGCGCGGTGACCTATCCGGTCGACGACCCGCACAAGCCCGGCAACGAGATCATCTTCACCACCGGCTTCCCGACCGCGAACGGCCGCGGTAAGATCGTGCCGGCGCATGTCATCCCGCCGGATGAACTGCCCGACGCCGAATATCCGATGGTGCTCTCGACCGGCCGCGTGCTGGAGCACTGGCACACGGGATCGATGACCCGCCGCGCATCCGTACTCGACCAGATCGAGCCGGAGGCGGTCGCCTTCATGTCGCCGAAGGACATGCGGCGCATGCAGCTCTGGCCCGGCGATTTCATCCGGCTGCAGACGCGCCGCGGCGCCGTCGAGGTCAAGGTGCGGTCCGACCGCGACGTGCCGGAAAACATGGTGTTCATGCCGTTCTGCTACGCGGAAGCCGCGGCCAACCTCTTGACCAATCCCGCGCTCGATCCGTTCGGCAAGATTCCGGAATTCAAGTTCTGCGCCGTGCGCGCGGAAAAGGCCGAACTCCGCTCGGCCGCGGAGTAGGCGCTGCTGCTACCCCGCAACCTTAGGGTATCACCTTCTGATAGATTGCGGACTGTCGATCTCAACCAGGCCAGTAGAGGTCGAACAATTTAGGACACCCGCAGATTCAATTTGAGACACTGGTTGGGACATTTGGGCTCAAATACGGACAGCACCCCTTCCTCATATAGAAACTGATCACCCCTAGCAGCAGGCGCCAAAGCTATCTGGCTCGACGCTTAGAGCATGATGACTTTTCTTCGAATCGTCATCCCGCTCTAGCTCTTTGTTTGAGCATGATCTTTTTCGGAAAACCGGTCTCCACTTTTCCGGATCATGCTCTAGCGCCAACAGCCGACGTCGGATGCCCAGAGCCCCTGACCGAGGTGATGCGCTAACCGTCGCACTATCACGATCGAAGAAAGCGCGGCCGCTATGGCTATGGTGCGGCGAGCTTTGGCGCCGTTCCCTGAAACTCTCGGGCTCTGCTTTCACGGAACGACACCAGGCGGCGCTGAGCCTCGTCCCACAGCACAAGCCTTACGCACCGAAAGCTCTGCAGGAGCGTTATGTGACCGACCTCGCGCAGTTCCGGGTGGTCGCGCAACACGCGCGGCAGCTGGTAAAAGGGAATACGACTGCAAAGATGGTGCACGTGGTGGATGCCGATGTTGGCTGTGAACCAGCGCAGCAATACCGGAAGATCGTAATGTGAGCTGCCGTATAGGGCGGCCTGATGCAGATTCCAGCGCTCGTCGCGCTCCCACGCGGTTTGCTCAAATTGATGTTGCACATAGAACAGCCATACGCCGGTCGTGGCGGCGAGCAGCATGATCGGAAGATGCACGAGCAGGAACGCCTTAATGCCGATGAGCCATGTGAGCGCGGCGGCGATCACGGCAATGGCGAGATTGGTCGCCATTGTGCTGGTCCAAGGCTGCCAACCGTCGCGCATGAGGCCGACCGGGAGACGGTGTTGCAGGAGAAACAGATAGGCTGGTCCGACCACGAACATGACCAGTGGGTGGCGGTAAAGTCTGTATTTCAGACGGCCCCACCACGAACGGGCCTGGTATTCGCGAACTGTCAGGGTATCGATATCGCCGATACCGCGGCGGTCGAGGTTGCCGGTGGTGGCATGATGGATCGCATGCGTGCGGCGCCACCAGTCGTAAGGCGTCAGCGTGAGCACGCCAATGACGCGGCCGACCCAGTCGTTCGCCAGACGATCGGCGAAAAAGGTGCCATGGCCGCAGTCGTGCTGGATCATGAACAGGCGCAAGAGAAAGCCGGCGGCTGGAATCGCGATAAGCAATGAAGCCCAAGCATAGCCAAGGGAGAACGTGAACCAAGCTGCCGTCCATAACGTCACGAGCGGCAAAGCCGTGATCACCAACTCGGCAACGCTGCGCACGTGATTTGGCGTCCGATAGCCGCCCAGAATGCTCGTCCAACGCCGAGTGTCGGGCGTCGCCAGACCTGAGTTATGTTTAATGCTCAAGTGATGATATCCGAGGCCTGCCGATCGCGCGCTGCTTCGGCGCAGCCGCAATGATTGCGGCCAAATAAAAAATCCCGCGTGCCGACGGATCGGCCGCGGGACTCCGAAACCACAAGCTCTGCCAATACATCCGTGGTCAGAGCAGCATGGCCCTTCACGCAGTCGCTCAGACAGCGCGCAGATTTTCAGCGGCAGATTTGCCGGTCCGGCGGTCTGCGACGATGTCAAAGCTGACATTTTGCCCCTCATTGAGGGTGCTCATGCCGGCGCGTTCAACCGCGCTGATATGAACAAAGACGTCATTGCCGCCATCGGCGGGCTGAATGAAGCCGAAGCCCTTTTGGCTGTTAAACCACTTCACAATTCCTGTAGTCACGGAGAATGTCCTTTCACTGACAACGTACACGTAAGACTTAGCCGCCGAGGGATCGGAATCCTTCGTCGGCTGATCGATTTTGGAGAAGGGGTCTGAAACGTGCGCGCCTGTCAGTAACGAGGCGAAGCGGCCCAGGTCGTTCGGCCAAGTGTCGATTAGCATCATATATGGACACGAATTGGAGTGACGTCAAGGTCTGCAGGCCTTTGCCTTGCCCGATGTCCGCTTTTGGGTCTTGTCTGTGCAAGACATGGTCGATCAAAACTCGCCGCCTTCGTTAACCCGAACACCCCAACTCGCCTTGTGCAAAGTCAAACCACAGCGGGTTCTCGATGGGATGCCGATATCCCCTTGTGCATCAGCCCTGCCGCGTCCTTTGGAACTAATTTTGGAAGTCGATACTGCGCAAGATAATGCCCGGAGGAGTGCCTTCGAACTCCATTGCAAGGAATTTGCGAGCGGCACGCTCTTCAATCCGATCGCGGAGTCCGATGAATTGGGCCTCACGCTGGTTCGGCTGGGACCGCGCCGCCCTTTCCAGATGGTGGCCTTACTTCGAGGCTTTGGTGATCTTGTGCTCCAAGTGGCCGGTCTCATGATCACGGCGGAGTTGGCTCAACGATGTCTCGTTCAGCTTAAGGAGAACCTCGCGGAGCTTCTCGGTGTCGGGATAGCCAGCTGCGAAACTCTGGCCGTACACCTTGCGCAACGTGCGAATAAGGGTGTTTCCGTGTTTGGCGCTGATTTCTCCGTCCTTGTTGCGGTGGCGATTGTCAAGAGTTGCCTTGCTCATGCTGCCCTCCATTGTGCCCGCGCGGACAGCATCCACCCGCCGAGACCAAATCGCAACAACGCGTGCTCGGGAAATGCACTTTGCACTGCATAGCTTTTGGTAGCAGCGGGCGCTTGGCTCGAGGAGCGCTTGTTTAACTCGTCCAGCCTCCGTTCAATGCGACCACGGACACTAAAAGCATGTTCGGGACGTATTAGGTCAACGTTACTGACGCGCTTCTGCCCTCCTTAAGACCGCGAAGCCGACCGCCGCAGCGCTCGTTCTTGCTTTCACGGGCCTGGGCCGGAGGGCAACAGGATGCATTGCATTACAGCATGCTCCACGCTAGAGCAGCCGTAACTTTTAGAGGTAGACACATGTCATATGCCTACAAACTGAATGAAGACGTTCACCACCAGCCCCAAGGTCCACGAGGACGTGCCTCCACTGAGGCACCAATGATTTACACCATCGTTCAACTTATGCCCATCGAGGCAGATGGACGTCTTAGATACCGCATCAAGAGCAAGTCGGATAATATAGAGCGTGTCGTTACGGAAGATCAGCTTTCGTATTCTCAGTGATTTAGCGCGCTTGATGACGGTAGGAGCCTAGTCGTGCTGAATGATCGAGAAAATATCCTGCGGGCGCTCCGCGAGAAACCGCTCAAAGTTCACGAGGTCATGAAACGCGCCAATGTCGTGAATGAAGAAGCTTGCCAATCCCTCCTGTTGAAAATGCGAGACGAAGGCCTGGTGAAGTTCGATATCCACAAAGGGCGATGGCTCATCGGATGATTCGTGAAATTGCGGGCGACCGTCCAGCGTTGATCACAGAAGACTCGCTGCGGCGATTAGGAACACGCTCAGACTTGAAGAATTGAGCGTCCCGCAGCCCCCGACGGCAACAGATCAGCCGCGACGATTCTTCCTTGCCTTCTTTCCGGGTGCGGCTTTCGCAGGCGACGTGTTTGCCGGCTGCCGTTGTCCAGCATGGCCGGACTTGTTCCGGTGTTTCTTTTTCTTCCCGAAACCCGGCTCGCCGCCAAATTTCGACCCGCTTTCGCGGTGAGGCTTGCCGCGTTGCTTCGGTCCTGCCGCGTCACGAGCATTGTCGCTTCGACGAGCATTGTGATCGGAGTCGCCGGCTTCGCGCCAAGGCGAGTGTGACTGCTTTTCCGAACGTGCCTGACCTGGGGGAGTGTCTGCCAGCGGCTCGATGCGGATGTTGTCTTCCTTATCCGGACGTCGGATCTTGGCGGCGAAGGATCCTGCGACCCGCTCGGAAATTTCGAACTCGGTGGTGGTGTCCAGAATCCGGATGGCGCCAATGTCACGCTTGTCGATGCCGCCACGACGGCAAATCATCGGCAAGAGCCAGCGCGCTTCCGCATTCTTTTTTCGTCCGATGGTAGCCCGGAACCATACGCTGGCTTCCGCCATTCCGTGACGCGACGATGATCTTCCCGTTTTCGATCGGGGCGCGGTGGGGCGTTCATCGCCGCGCGATGTCCGAATGTGTTCTCGACCGCGGTCGTCACGAGGTCGGCTGCGATCCTGGCCGGGATCGAGAATGTCTTCGGGCGAAGGAAGCCGCGCGCGATAAAGCCGCGCGAGCGCCGCCGCGATGTCCTCAACCGACCGCTCGGCAAGCAATGCCCGCGCCAGCACCAGATCGTCGGCGGTCGTTTCCTCGGTGAACACCGCATCCTGCAGCATGCGTTCATGATCGAGCTTGCGGATTTCATCGGCCTGAGGAGCCGTGCCCCAGACGGCATCAATGCCAGCCAGATTCAGCAGCAATTCCGCGCGCCGTTTTCGGGCGGGCGGCACCAGCAGGATGCTCACACCCTTGCGGCCCGCACGGCCGGTGCGGCCCGAGCGGTGCTGCATGACCTCCGCGTCCTTTGGCAGATCGGCATGAATGACGAGGTCGAGGCTTGGCAGGTCGATGCCGCGCGCCGCCACGTCGGTTGCTACGCAGACGCGGGAACGTCCGTCGCGCAACGCCTGCAGCGCCAGGGTTCGCTCGTTCTGCGTCATTTCACCGGAGAGAGCGACCACGGAAAACCCACGCTCCAGCAGCGCCGCCTGCAAATGCCTGACCGCATCTCTTGTGTTGCAAAACACAAGTGCGCTCGGCGATTCGAAAAAGCGCAATACGTTGACGACCGCGTGCTCGACATCATCAGGAGCGATCCGGATGGCGCGGTACTCGATATCGGCATGACCGCCTTCGTCGCCCGCGACCTCGATCCGAAAGGCCTGTCGCTGGTACTGCTTTGCCAGCGCAACGATGCCGCGCGGAAAAGTCGCCGAGAACAACAACGTGCGGCGCGTGTCGGGCGTGGTCTTGAGGATGAATTCCATATCCTCGCGAAAACCGAGATTGAGCATTTCATCGGCCTCGTCGAGGACGACAGCCTTTAATTCCGAGATGTCGAGATGGCCGCGCCGCAAGTGATC
The DNA here is from genome assembly GCF_029990105.1 of Bradyrhizobium sp. Arg237L. Lineage (NCBI taxonomy): Bacteria > Pseudomonadati > Pseudomonadota > Alphaproteobacteria > Hyphomicrobiales > Nitrobacteraceae > Bradyrhizobium > Bradyrhizobium sp. Arg237L. The sequence goes on from NZ_JAQMIL010000025.1 coordinate 17,719, forward strand.
GCACAATCGGCCGGGCGTCCCGACCACGATGTGAGCGCCCGCTGCAAGCTCGCGCTGTTCGCGGCGCGGATCCATGCCGCCGACGCAGGAGACGACGCGCGCATCCGCGTATTGATAAAGCCACGCGAGTTCGCGATGGACCTGCAAGGCGAGTTCGCGCGTTGGCGCGACGATCAAGGCAAGCGGCGCGGCAGCCCGCTGAAACCGCTCGTCCCTGCCCAGAAGATTCTTTGCAATTGCCAGCCCGTAAGCGACGGTCTTGCCCGAGCCTGTTTGGGCCGAAACGAGAAGGTCGCGGTCGACAGCCTCTTCCGCAAGCACGGCGACCTGAACAGGGGTCGGCCGATCGTAGCTGCGCTCGGCTAAAGCTCGGGCGAGCGGCGGACTTGTGGTCGGGAATGACACGAGATGGAAACCTTTGTTGGCTCAGGCGCAGAACGTCGAGCCGAGTGACTTGAAGCTGCGTGCCCGGCAGACGGCACAGCCGCGCGCGTGGCGATTTGATTCAGATGCTTTACGCCAAGAGAAGCCAAATCACCATGGCCCCGTATGCCACATCGCATTGGCGGACGCAGAGAGAAGCCCCGCCGGCCTGCCCGAACCTACTACATCCAGCATGTTGGAGCCCTTTCGCCGCATATTGAGGGCCTTTACGAATGTCGAGGGAAACTGTTAATGCCGGGGCTCGGCCAAGAACTAGCGTTTGGCCGGATGCCTGTGCTTCAAATTAGCCTACACAACTTGCTACGATCGCTGCGTTCGCTGGTGGCGCGCCGGTGCGGCGGGCAAAGTATCCTCCACGCCAGACCATTCTTCATCGCCGAGGTCGGCAATCGCTTCCTTGATCTCGGCCTTGGCCGCGTCGTTCAACTGGACGATCGGCAGGCGCGTATTCGGCCGGATCAGCCCAAGCAGCGACAGCGCGTATTTCAGCGCCGCCGGATGCTTGGCGGCGAGCAGCCCGGCAATCGGGACCAGGCGGCTGAACAGATACCTGGCCGATTGCAGCCGTCCTTCCCTAAGGCTTGCAAGAACCGCCTGGCACAGTTCCGGCACGAGGTTCGCCACCGCGGAGATGCAACCATGACCGCCGGCGGCCATGAACGGCAGCGCGGTCAAGTCATCGCCTGACAGCAAGCGGAAATGCGGCGGCAACGACGTCCGTATGTGGACCAGGCGTCCGACGTCGCCGCTGCTGTCGCGCAATCCGATGAACTGCTCGGATTCAGCGAGGCGATTAAGCGTTGCGTCGGAGATTTCGCGAAGGGTGCGCGAGGGAACGTCGTGCAGGATGACCGGAAGCGCGGTCGCCTCGGCAACCGCGCGGAAATGCGCGTAGATACCTGACTGCATTGGCTTGTTGTAATAGGGAACGACCGACAGCACGGCGTCGGCACCGGCGACCTCGGCATGCCGCGTCAGTTCGACCGCGCGATCCGTGGCGTTGGATCCGGCGCCGGCGATGACGCAGACGCGGCCACGCGCAATCTCGACGGCGTGGCGAACGAGGCCAGCCTTCTCTCCCGTCGTCAGGGTCGGCGCCTCGCCCGTGGTCTCGCCGACCACGATCGCGCTGGCCCCGGATGCGATCTGACGCTCGCATAGCTGAGCAAAGGCGTCGAAATCGACTTCACCATCCTCACCGAACGGTGTCGGAAGGTCGGGGACATAGCCTGTGAGCCAGTCGGGTTTCATGTTGTCGTCCTTCGGAATAGGCACCGCGTTCAATATTTGGCGGCGTGTGAGCGTGTACCGGGCAGTGGAGCATGGTTGCGCGATGCCAATCCTCGCCATAGTCCATTGTCGACCTTAGGCGTCCTGACGCGCGGTGACGCCGTATCGATTTCGACTGCGCTTGCGAATGCCCGCTTCAGGCGCGGATCCTCGATCCGCTCAAGATACTGACGCAAGGTGGCATCGGCGGCATCGTTCTGCTGCAGAATGGCGTTGCAGAGGTCGGCACTGATCTTGCGGAAGAAGCTGAAATTCGACTGCTCCTCATAGCGGCGGCCGCCGCGGTCGATCTCGGCGGCAACCGCCATCACGTTCAACCGATCGGCATTATCGAGCGTTACGGCAAAGCGCAGGAGCGCCAATTGCCAGGCGCGCAGCAGTCTGCTGTGCCATTCAACCGGATCCTGCGATTGCATTCGTAGCGCCTTCCCAGCCGCGCAAGTGCTTCGCGGTTCACGCCGCTCTTTCCATTTGCGCGAAACCCTGGCGGTGAGCGGCAAGCACGAGGCCGCGTTGGCACCTCACGCCTGCCTCGATCCGAAAGCCCATCTGCTCCAGCTTCCTTCGGATGTTGAGGCAGAATTCGCCTTCACGGGAGTCGATCAGGATCGCAATTGTGGCGTTGGCGCTGAGGAACTGCGAGATTTCCAGGAGCGCCGCCTCGATCGCCGCCAGGGTTTTTTCGCCTGTCAGCAGGCCGATGCTATGCTGCCTCCTGGGCAGTCGGCATGTTGCAGATGTCGCGACCTGAACGAAGCCGCGCCGGCGCAGCGAAAGATAGAGCTCCATGGCTCCACTTCCCGCGATGATCGTGCGGTGCAGGTTCGACAGGTGCGTCAGCGTGATCATCGTATCGACGACCTGGTCGCGGTCGGCAACTAAACAAGGCTGCATCATCTGACTCCTCCTGAATATGGGCCGCGAACCGGATCAGGCGACGCATCGCGTGGCTGTTGGTTGCGAGGGCGCGGGAGCGGAACTTCTGTTCATGTCGAGTTCGAATTCGCGCGACAGTTCGACGATGGTTTCTGGATGATGCCCGTTCTCGAACAGCGCGTACTTGACTGCCTGGGCGCGATTGACGAACAGCCCGCCGTAGAGGCCGTTCTGTTCCTGGGCGACCCACTGGCCGCGCCGGTTTCTTCCGATAAAGACGATGGTCGACGCGGAGCTACACGATGGAGGTTCGTCGAGTTCTATGTTCACGAGTTTCATTTTTGTGATTCCTTCACGAGACTTGGTAACGCGTTCAATATCTTTGCGAGTGGATATGAAATCGAGGAGGGCGGGTAACCGATCTCATAGGGGACGTATAAGGTCGCTAGGCCGGTCGCAGGATCACCGGCCGGTGGCCGAGACGAGCGCGCAAAGGGCGGCATAGGCTGCCATCTCGTCCCAATGGTTGAGGTCAGTGCCCATGAATTGCTCCCGCCGCATCAGGGCGATGACGGCACAGAGCACGACGGACATCCAGAGTAGCGCTATGAGGCTACGGCCAAAGCCGACGCTCCCGAACAGCGCGAAACCAGTCAGGATCAGCAACCGAAACACAAATCGAACCAGGACCTGGGCCGATTTCAGTTTTTGCGGCAGGTTTGGCAACGGCTGCACGGGATTGCTCAGGCGAAATTGTCGCTCAGCATCGGCTGGCAGAAGCCATCAGCATGACGCTCGACGCTCGGCACGCTGGGCCTGCTCGACGGCGCGGTGATCTGCTGTGCCTCGACGAACGCGCAGAGGATGGCGAGCGCCAGGTCGGCGTGATGCGTCTCGATCGATTGATCGAGCCAGTCGGGCAGTTCGCGTTCGCGCGACAGCGAGCAGTACCATTCGCCGTCGTCATAGGCGAGGCGACGGACCTGCCATTGCGGCAATTCGAGGTCGAGCAGCGCCAGCGCAGCATCGGTCCACGCGCCCAGTTTGATCAATCCCTCGACGCGCGCAGTCTTGGCGCGTTGCCCCTGTGAGGGAAAGCGCCGGCAACAGTCGCGGATGAGGTCGGACATCAGTTCGACTGTCACTCTACCGGCGTCCCGCAGCCGGTGGCTGAGGTCGGCGGTCAAGGGTTCTGAAAGCAGTGACATGGCGAGACCCATCGATCATGCGGCTTGACGAAATGCCGCAGGTCAAAGGTGGTCAAAACGCCATTTGAAAACGAGATGGGGCGGCGGCCGGAAATATAGGGATTTCATAAAGATAGGAAGGAAGCGCGATGGGGAACGTCACGCCTCGTCCTGGCGAACGCAGGACCCACAATCACCACTCTGTGTTTGGAAGCGCACTGTGGCAGTCCCACTTTGCGCAACATGGACAGGGTTCGTTATGGATCCCGGATCAGCCGGGACGACGGCGATCTTTATAAGATTCCTATAACATCCGCGCAGCCTACATCTCGAAAACCTATGCGGCGGGTGGCACCTCACCTCGGAACCAAAACGGGCCTTTGTCGGCCCGTTATGCATAGGAGCCTCCAATGCTTGATCTCGTCATGCTGGTGCTCATCGCGGCATTTTTCGCAGCCGGCATAGGCTACGCCTACGCCTGCGAACGGCTGTGAGGGGGCGCGCCATGATCTTCGACTATTCGCTCGCCGGCCTCGTCTCGCTCGGCCTTCTCTTCTACCTCACCTATGCGCTGCTGCGCCCTGAGCGGTTTTGATCAACGCCGTGTTCATGATCGGCCAGCTTCTCTTGGCAGATGCGGCGCTGACCATCCTGTTGGTCGGCGTGCTTGCCATGCTGCTGCGCTCAAAGCCCATTCGAAAGGTTTAATGCCATGACCGCCATCGGCTGGTTTCAAATTATCCTCTACTGCGCGATCGTCGTCGCGCTGGTCAAGCCGCTCGGCTGGTACATGACGCGCGTCTTCAACGGCGAGGCGACCTTCCTGTCGCCGGTGCTGCGTCCGGTCGAACGCGGGTTCTACTGGATCAGCGGCGTCGACGAACGGCGTGAACAACACTGGCTGACCTATACGGTCGCCATGCTGCTGTTTCATGTCGGCGGCTTCCTGATCATCTACGGCGTGATGCGGCTGCAGGCCATGTTGCCGTTCAATCCGGCGGACCAGGCCGCCGTCGCCCCGGATCTGTCGTTCAACACCGCGGTCTCCTTCCTCACCAACACCAACTGGCAGAACTACGGCGGCGAGAGCACGGTGTCGTACCTGGTCCAGATGCTTGGCCTGACGCACCAGAACTTCCTCTCGGCTGCGACCGGCATCGTGCTCGCGGTGGCGTTGATCCGCGGCTTCGCGCGCGCGTCGGTGCGCACGATCGGGAATTTCTGGGTCGATATCACGCGCTGCACGCTCTACATCCTGCTGCCGATCTGCATCGTCTATTCGCTGTTCCTGGTGTCGCAGGGCATGCCGCAGACGCTCGGGCCGTATGTCGATGCGACCACGCTAGAAGGTGCCAAGCAGACGATCGCGGTCGGCCCCGTGGCCTCGCAGGTTGCGATCAAGATGCTCGGCACCAATGGCGGCGGCTTCTTCAACGCCAATGCTGCGCATCCGTTCGAGAATCCGACCGCGCTGTCGAACTTCGTGCAGATGCTCTCGATCTTCGTGATAGGCGCTGCGCTGACCAACGTGTTCGGCCGCATGGTCGGCAACCAGCGCCAGGGCTGGGCGATCCTCGCGGTGATGGGCGTGCTGTTCATCGCCGGCGTTTCTATCTGCTACTGGTCCGAGGCCAACGGCACCACCGCGCTGCATGCGCTGGGGCTCTCCGGCGGCAACATGGAAGGCAAGGAAGTCCGCTTCGGTATCGTTGCGTCCTCGCTGTTCGCGGTCATCACCACCGCCGCTTCCTGCGGCGCGGTCAACGCCATGCATGACAGCTTCACCGCGCTCGGCGGCATGATCCCGCTGATCAACATGCAGCTCGGCGAAATCATCGTCGGCGGCGTCGGCGCCGGTCTCTATGGCATGCTGCTGTTCGTCGTGCTGGCGATCTTCGTCGCCGGCCTGATGGTCGGCCGTACGCCGGAATATGTCGGCAAGAAGATCGAGGCCCGCGAGGTCAAGATGGCGATGCTCGCGATCCTGGTGCTGCCGCTGATGTATCTCGGCTGGACCGCGGTTGCCGTGGTGCTGCCGTCAGCGGTGGCTTCGATGGCGAACGCCGGCCCGCACGGCTTCACCGAGGTGCTCTATGCCTTCACCTCGGCAACCGGCAATAACGGCTCGGCCTTCGCAGGCCTGACCGGCAACACCTTCTTCTACAACTTGACGCTCGCCAGCGCGATGTTCGTCGGCCGCTTCTTCATGATCGTGCCGGCGATGGCGATTGCGGGTTCGCTGGCGCAGAAGAAGTCGGTCCCGCCGTCAGCCGGCACGTTCCCGACCACCGGCGGCCTGTTCGTCGGGCTCGTCGTCGGCGTGATCCTGATCATCGGCGGCCTCACCTTCTTCCCGGCGCTGGCGCTCGGACCGATCGTCGAGCATCTCGCCATGAACGCCAACACCCTGTTCTGATCGAATTGATTGGAGTCACATCCATGGAAACCATGAAACTGCAAAAGCAGGTGAGCGCGTCGACCATGCTCGACCCGAAAATCCTCGTACCTGCGATCAAATCGTCTTTCGTCAAGCTCAATCCGCGGCTGATGGCGAAGAACCCCGTGATGTTCGTGGTCGAGATCGTGGCCGCGCTCACCACGGTGATCTTCCTGCGCGATCTTGTCACCGGCGCGGAGAGCCTCGGCTTCACCTTCCAGATCATCCTCTGGCTCTGGTTCACGGTGCTGTTCGCCAATTTCGCCGAAGCCGTCGCCGAGGGCCGCGGCAAGGCGCAGGCGGATTCGCTGAAGAAGACCCGCACCGAGAGCCAGGCCAAGCTGCTGGATGGTTCGGGGCAGAACTATCGCCTCGTCCCCGGCACCACGCTCAAGGTCGGCGACATCGTGCTGGTCGAGGCCGGCGACATCATCCCCTCCGACGGCGAGGTGATCGAAGGCGTGGCCTCGGTCAATGAAGCCGCGATCACCGGCGAGTCCGCGCCCGTCATCCGTGAATCCGGCGGCGACCGTTCGGCGGTGACCGGCGGCACGCAGGTGCTGTCCGACTGGATCCGCGTCCGCATCACGGCGGCGCAGGGCTCGACCTTCATCGACCGCATGATCCGCCTGGTCGAGGGCGCCGAGCGGCAGAAGACGCCGAACGAGATCGCGCTGAACATCCTCTTGGCCGGCCTCACCATCATCTTCGTGTTCGCGACCGTGACGATCCCGAGCTATGCGTCCTATGCCGGCGGCTCGATCTCGGTCGTGGTGCTGGTGGCGCTGTTCGTGACGCTGATCCCGACCACGATCGGCGCGCTGCTCTCGGCGATCGGCATCGCCGGCATGGACCGTCTGGTGCGCTTCAACGTGCTGGCGATGTCGGGCCGCGCGGTGGAAGCCGCCGGCGACGTCGACACGCTCCTGCTCGACAAGACCGGCACCATCACGCTCGGCAACCGCCAGGCGACCGCGTTCCGTCCGGTGCGTGGCGTCACCGAGCAGGAACTCGCCGATGCCGCGCAGCTCGCCTCGCTCGCCGACGAAACGCCGGAAGGCCGTTCCATCGTCGTGCTGGCCAAGGAAAAATACGGCATCCGCAGCCGCGAGATGCATGAGCTCGCCGCGACCTTCGTGCCGTTCACCGCACAGACCCGCATGAGCGGCATCGATGCCGGCTCGTCCGCGGTCCGCAAGGGCGCGGTGGATGCGATCCTCAACTATATCGGCGGCGGCACCGCGCAGTCGTTGTCAAGCGGCAATGCGGTCCGCGCCATCCAGGCCAACGTCAACACCGACGCGGCCCGCGAACTGCAGAGCATCGCCGACGAGATCGCCAAGGAGGGCGGCACGCCGCTCGCCGTGGCGAAGGACGGCCGGCTGCTCGGCGTCATCCACCTCAAGGATATCGTCAAGGGCGGCATCCGCGAGCGTTTCGCCGAACTGCGCCGCATGGGCATCCGCACCGTGATGATCACCGGCGACAATCCGATGACTGCGGCGGCGATCGCGGCCGAAGCCGGCGTCGACGACTTCCTGGCGCAGGCAACCCCCGAGGACAAGCTCAAGCTGATCCGCGACGAGCAGGCCAAGGGCAAGCTGGTGGCGATGTGCGGCGACGGCACCAACGACGCGCCCGCGCTCGCGCAGGCTGACGTCGGCGTCGCCATGAACACCGGCACGCAAGCAGCGCGCGAAGCCGGCAACATGGTCGATCTCGACTCCAACCCGACCAAGCTCATTGAGGTGGTCGAGATCGGCAAGCAGCTCCTGATGACCCGCGGTGCGCTGACGACGTTCTCGATCGCCAACGACGTCGCGAAATATTTCGCGATCATCCCGGCGATGTTCCTGGCGTTCTACCCGCAGCTCGGCGTGCTCAACATCATGGGTCTTTCGAGCCCGCAGAGCGCCATCCTGTCGGCGATCATCTTCAACGCGTTGATCATCATCGCATTGATCCCGCTGGCGCTGAAGGGCGTGGCCTATCGCGCGATCGGCGCCGGCGCGCTGCTCCGCCGCAACCTGATGGTCTACGGCTTAGGCGGCATCATCATTCCCTTCATCGGCATCAAGGCGATCGACCTCGTGGTCGCAGCCTTGCACCTGGCTTAACCATGCGTCGTCATTGCGAGCCACCGGGTCGGCGCGTAGCGCCGCCCGATGACAAGCTCCGCGAAGCAATCCATCTCTCCCCGTGCTGAACCATGGATTGCTTCGTCACTTCGCTCCTCGCAATGACGGAGAACACTTTGGAGACGTAACATGCTTAGAGAAATTCGTCCCGCCATCGTCCTTCTGCTGTTGCTGACGGCGGTCACGGGCCTCGCCTATCCATTGGCTATCACCGCCATCGCCGGCGTGATCTTTCCGTCCCAGGCTCAGGGCAGCCTGATCGAGAAGGACGGCAAGGTCATCGGCTCCGCCCTGATCGGGCAGGAGTTCAAGGAGGACAAATATTTCCACGGCCGGCCGTCAGCGACGCTGGCGCCTGATCCGAACGATTCCCCCAAGACCGTGCCTGCGCCCTATAACGCGGCGAATTCCGGCGGCTCCAACCTTGGCCCGACCAGCAAGGCGCTGAACGACCGGATCAAGGAGGATGTCGAGAAGCTGAAGGCGGAAAATCCGTCCCAGCCGGTGCCGATCGACCTCGTCACCACCTCGGGAAGCGGCCTCGATCCCGACATTTCGCCGGAGGCGGCGCTCTTCCAGGTCCCGCGGGTGGCAAAAGCGCGCAATTTGCCGGAGCAGCAGGTCCGCCAGCTCGTCGAAGCCAACACCAAGGGCCGCTTCATCGGCGTGTTGGGCGAGCCGCGGGTGAATGTCCTGGCGCTCAACCTCGCTTTGGATGGCGCTTCGAAATAAAGGCGGCTAGGCCGAATGGTGTGACGCGACTATATTTGGCCTATGGCAAATGAGCATCGCGACCTTGAGAAGCGACCCTCGCCGGACGCGCTATTGGAAGCCGCCCGGCGAGAGAACGATGCTTCCGGACGGCTGAAGATCTTCGTCGGCGCCGCCCCCGGCGTCGGCAAGACCTACGAGATGCTGCAGAGCGCGCATGCCAAGCTCAAGGGCGGCACCGACGTCGTGGTAGGTCTTGTCGAGACCCACGGCCGGGCCGAGACCGAGGCGCTGCTGCAGGGGCTCGAGGTGATGCCGCGCAAGCGGATCACCTACAAGGACCAAGTGCTCGAGGAGATGGACCTGGATGCGCTGATCGCGCGCCGGCCGCAGCTTGCCATCGTCGACGAACTCGCCCACACCAACGCGCCCGGCAGCCGGCATCCGAAGCGCTATCTCGACGTCGAGGAACTGCTCTCCCACGCCATCGACGTCTACACCGCCGTCAACATCCAGCACATCGAAAGCCTCAACGACGTGATAGCGCAGATCACGCATGTGCGGGTGCGCGAGACGGTGCCCGACTCGATCTTCGACCGCGCCGACGCGATCGAGCTGATCGATTTACCGCCCGACGACCTGATCCAGCGATTGAAGGAGGGCAAGGTCTATGTGCCCAAGCAGGCGGAGCGGGCGCTTCAGCATTATTTCTCGCCCGGCAACCTGACCGCGCTCCGCGAACTGGCGCTGCGGCGCACCGCCGAGCGGGTCGATGAGCAATTGCTCAACCACATGCAGGCCAATGCCATCGCCGGTCCCTGGGCCGCGGGCGAGCGCATATTGGTCTGCGTCAGCGAGGATCCGCGCGCGGCGGGCCTCGTGCGTTACGCCAAGCGGCTTGCCGATCGCCTGCACGCGCCCTGGACCGCGATCAGCATCGAAACCCGGCGCAGCCTGCAGCTCTCTGACGAGCAGCGCGACCGGCTCGCCGATACGATGCGGCTTGCCGAATCGCTCGGCGGCGAGGCGCTGACGATTCCCGCCGTGCATCGGCATATCGCGGATGATCTGATCAATTTTGCGCAGTCCACCAACGTCACGCATGTCGTGATCGGAAAATCGTCGCGTTCGCGCTGGTTCGAGATCCTGCGCGGCTCGGTGGTGCACGAGCTGGTACGGCGCTCCGGCAACATCAGCGTGCATGTCATCGCCGGCGAGGATCTGCCTGCCGGCCTAGAGAGAGGGCCGGCGGTGCAGACGGCGGCGCGGACCGAGCCGTTCAACCTCAGGCCTTACCTGCACTCGCTCCTGATCGTCGGCCTGGGGCTCGGCGCCGCCACGCTGGTTCATCCGCGCTTCGGCGTCGAGAACGTCGATCTGGTGTTCCTCACCGCGGTTGTCGTGGTGGCCGTGCGCTATGGCCTGTGGCCGTCATTGCTCGCGAGCGTCGTGGCTTCGCTGTGCTACAATTTCTTCTTCCTGCCGCCGGTCTACACCTTCACGATCACCGACCCGACCAATATCGCGGCGTTCTTCTTCTTCATGCTGATCGCGCTATTGGTCTCCAATGTCGCCGCGCGGGTGCGGGTGCAGGCCGATACCGCGATCAGCCGCGTGCGCATGACCGAGTGGCTTTACGCCTTCAGCCGCAAGCTCGCGGGCACCGCGACGCTGGACGACGTGCTGTGGGCGACCGCCTATCAGATCGCGCTGATGCTGAAGGTGCGCGTGGTGCTGCTGCTGCCGGAAGACGGGCTGCTTGTGGTGAAGGCCGGCTATCCGCCGGAAGACCAGCTCGACGACGCCGATCTCGCGGCCGCGAACTGGGCCTGGTCCAACGATCGGCCGGCCGGTCGCGGCTCGGACACGCTGCCCGGCGCCAAGCGCCTGTTCCTGCCGATGCGGACCGGCCGCGGACTGATCGGTGCCATCGGCATCGACAATGACAAGACCGGCCCGCTGCTGACGCCGGACCAGCGGCGGCTCCTGGATGCGCTGGTCGACCAGGGCGCGCTCGCGATCGAGCGCGTGCTGCTGGTCGAGGACATGGACAAGGTCAAGCGCACCGTCGAATCCGAACGCCTGCGCTCGGCGCTCCTGACCTCGATCTCGCACGACCTGAAGACCCCATTGGCTTCCGTGCTCGGCGCCGCCTCGACCATGCGCGATCTCGGCGGCAACCTCACGGATGCGCAGAAGCACGATCTGATCGCGACCGTGATCGACGAGTCCGAACGGCTGAACCGCTTCATCGCCAATCTGCTCGACATGACCAAGCTCGAATCGGGCGCCATCGTGCCGAACACGGCGCGGCATGATGTCGGCGAAATCGTCGGGAGCGCGCTGCGCCGCGCCGGCAAGATCCTGGTGCGGCACAAGGTTTCGCTCGATCTCGCCGCCGATCTGCCGATGCTGGAGCTCGACGCGGTGCTGTTCGAGCAGGTGCTGTTCAACCTGCTCGACAACGCGGCGAAATACGCCCCTGCCGACACCACGATCTCGATCCGCGGCTGGCAGGATCGGGATGCGATCGTGCTGCAGGTCATGGACGAGGGCAGCGGCATTCCGCCGGCCGAGCTCGAAAGCATCTTCGACAAGTTCTACCGCGTGCAAAAGGGCGATCATGTCCGCCCCGGCACTGGCCTCGGTCTTGCGATCTCCCGCGGATTCGTCGAAGCCATGCATGGCACGATCTCGGCCGCCAACCGCACCGACCGGAGCGGCGCCGTGTTGACAATCCGGCTGCCGATCCCGGCGGCTACCGCTGTGCTGGATACCGCCGCATGAATGCAACACCGATCAAGGTCCTGGTCATCGATGACGAGCCGCCGATCCGAAAATTGCTGCGCATGGGGCTGAACACGCAGGGCTACGAGATTCTCGAAGCCTCCAATGGCAAAGCCGGGCTGGAGATGCTCGCCCAGGGGCCGGCGCTGATCATCCTCGATCTCGGACTGCCGGATATCCAGGGCCATGACCTCCTGCGCATGATCCGCGCGCGCAACGAAAGCGTGCCGATCGTGGTGCTGTCGAGCCGCGGCGACGAGGCGGGCAAGGTGCAAGCGCTCGACCTCGGCGCCGACGATTATCTGACCAAGCCGTTCGGAATGGATGAGCTCTTGGCACGCCTGCGCGCGGCGCTGCGCCATCAATTGCAGGTGCAGGGCGAGCGGCCGGTGTTTCGCACCGGCGATCTCTCGGTCGACCTCGTGCGCCGTATCGTCAAGGTCGGCGATCGCGAAGTGAAGCTGTCGCCAAAGGAATATGACCTGCTTCGTGTGCTGGTGCAGCACGCCGGCAAGGTGCTGACGCATCGTTTCCTGTTGAAGGAATTGTGGGACGAACTCACCGACGCGCAATATCTTCGCGTCTATGTCCGTCAGCTTCGCCAGAAGATCGAAGCCGACCCCGAGCGTCCGCAATTCGTGCTGACGGAAACTGGTATCGGTTATCGCTTGCGCGCACCGGACTGAACCCGGTTGCATGTGCGGAACTTTCTCTGGGTGAGGAAATTAATCTCCCTCAACCGGGAGACACGCCAATGGCACGAAAATATTCCAGGAAAGCATCCGGCGATGTCAGGCGCGCGATGAAGAAGCGCAAGGCTGGCACGTTGAAGAGCGGCCGGTCGGGCCGCAAGGTCAAGAGCCGCAAACAGGCGATCGCGATCGGGCTTTCGGAAGCACGCGCCAAAGGCAGGAAAGTCCCGAAGAAGGCGTCAAAGAAGAAAACTTCCAAGAAGAAAACGACGAAGAAGCGGAAGGCCGCAAAGAAGCGGAAGGCGAAGCGATAGTTTTACGCTCCGCCGTCATTGCGAGCGAAGCGAAGCAATCCATTGCCGCCGCGAGTCGGGGGGGAGTGGATTGCTTCGCTTCGCTCGCAATGACGGTGGTGACGATTATTTCGCCTTCACGGCGATTGCCGTTACCCCGCCTTGCGTGCGCGTGCCGTCGAGCGATGGGCTTTCCGCGGCGCGCGGCGGTGCGATGCCTGGCGGCGGGAGGTGGAATGGCCGCGTTTCTTGGCCGCCGAGCGGCCCTTCAGACTCTGCTTCAGCGCATCCATCAGGTTGACGACGTTGCTCGGCCGCTCCTCGGGCTCCGCAGCCTCGATCGGCTTGCCGGCCGCCTTGCGCCGCACCAGCGCCTTCAGCGCGTCCTCATAATCATCCTTGAATTTCGACGGGTCGAAATGGGCCGCCTTGCTGTCGAGGATGTGGCCCGCCAGCTCGACCATGTCCTTGGTGATCTTCGGCGTCTTGATGTCTCCGAAATAATCGGCCTCGTCGCGCAGCTCGTAAGGGTAGCGCAAGGTGGTGCCGAGCAGGCCCTTGCCGAGCGGCTCGATCGCCATGACGTGCTCGCGGTTGGTCAGCACGATGCGCGCCAGCGCCACGCGGTCCTGGTCCTTCATCGCGTCGCGGATCACAGCGAAAGCGTCAACACCGGCCTTGCCGTCGGGTGCGATGTAATAGGGATGGTTGAGATAGCGCTTGTCGATCTCGTCCCTGGGCACGAAGCTTTCGATCTCAATGCTGTGGTTGCTCTCGATCTGGACGGACTCGAGCTCCTCCGGCTCGATCTCGACATATTTCCCTTTGCGGAGCTCATAGCCGCGCGCCTTCTGGTCGGCTTCGACGACGTCGCCGGTCTCGGCGTCCACCATCTGCTGCTTCAACCGGTTGCCGGTCTCCTTGTTGATCATGTGGAAACGGGTTTTGGCCACCGAGGTCGAGGCCGGATACAGCGCCACCGGGCACGTTACCAGCGAGAGCTTCAAGGTGCCTTTCCAATAGGCGCGAGGGGCCATTACATTCTCCGGATATCTGGAGTATGGGAACTTCAACCGATGCGAAGGGTTTTGGTTCCGGGTATATACCGCCGCAAGGCGGCGGCCATTTGCGTGAGGTGCACCCGTGCTGCAGAGAAACCTGTCCACCTATCGCAAGAAGCGCGACTTCTCCAAGACCGAGGAGCCCTCCGGCGAGGTCAAGGTCGCGCCGTCCAAACACCCGCGCTTCGTGATCCAGAAGCATGACGCCACGCGGCTGCATTACGACCTCCGGCTCGAAATGGATGGGGTCTTCAAGTCATGGGCGGTGACCAAGGGGCCCTCGCTCGATCCGCACGACAAGCGGCTCGCGGTGGAAGTCGAGGACCATCCGCTCGATTACGGCGATTTCGAAGGTACCATTCCGGAAGGCCAGTATGGCGGCGGCACGGTGATGTTGTGGGACCGCGGCTACTGGGAATCGGATGATCCCGAAGCCGGGTTCAAGAAGGGCGACCTGAAGTTCACCCTGGACGGCGACAAGCTGCATGGAAGCTGGGTGCTAGTGCGGATGCGCGGCGATCGCTTTGGCGGCAAGCGCACCAACTGGCTCCTGATCAAGCACCGCGACGAATACGCCAGCGAGGACGGGGAAAGCATCCTCGATGAGGACCGTTCTGTCGCTTCAGGCCGCACCATGGAGCAGATCGCTGCTGGCAAGGGCAGGGCGCCGAAGCCGTTCATGCTGGCGAAGAACGGCCGTGCCAGGGCGAAGGCCGATGCGGTCTGGCAATCCAACCGGGAGGAGACCAGCGCGGCGCGTCCGAGGACGAAAGCGCCGGCGCCCAAAACGCTGGTATCCAAATCGCGCGCCTCCGCCAAAGCCGAGATAAAGAAAATCGAGGCGAAGAAGGTCGAGGCGATGCCCGACTTCGTCGCGCCGGAGCTCTGCACCGCGGTCGATCGTCCGCCCGGCGGTGCGGGCTGGTGCCACGAAATCAAGTTCGATGGCTACCGCGTGCAATTGCGCGTCGAGGACGGCGAGGCCACGCTCAAGACCCGCAAGGGTCTCGACTGGACCGACAAGTTTAGCGCCATTGCCAATGAGGGCGGCAAGCTGCCGGATATTATGATCGACGGCGAGATCGTCGCGCTGGACAAGGACGGCACACCGGATTTCTCGACGCTGCAGGCGGCGATCTCGGACGGCAAGACCGACGATCTGATCTTCTATGCCTTCGACCTGCTTTTCGCCGAGAATGAGGATCTGCGTGCGCTGCCGCTCGCCGAGCGTAAGGCGCGGCTGAAGCGGCTTCTGGAAACACGAAAAGGCAAGGGCAAGCTGATCCACTATGTCGAGCATTTCGAGAGCAGCGGAGATGCGGTGCTGCAGTCGGCCTGCAAATTGGCGCTGGAGGGCATCGTCTCCAAGAAGCTGGATGCGCCCTATCGCTCCGGCCGGTCCGAACTGTGGACCAAGGCGAAATGCCGCGCCGGGCACGAAGTCGTGCTGGGCGGCTGGAAGACCACCAGCGGAAAATTCCGCTCGCTGATGGCCGGCGTCTATCGCGGCGATCATCTCGCCTTTGTCGGGATTGTCGGCACCGGCTTTGGCCAGGACAAGGTCCGCCGGTTGTTGCCGGTGCTGAAGGCGCATGAATCCGATGAGAGCCCGTTCGGCGGCGAGAATGCGCCGCGCAAGACGCGCGATATCCATTGGCTGAAGCCCGACCTCGTCGCCGAGATCGAATTCGCCGGGTGGACCGAGGGCGGCAATATCCGGCAGGCCGCGTTCAAGGGCCTGCGGCAGGACAAGCCGGCCAAGGAGGTGGAGGCCGAAGAGCCGGCCAAGACCGAGATCGCCGAACCGAAGCCGGGCAGGGCTGCGGCGAAAGCTGCGAAATCGACTGCGGATAAATCCTCTGTCGTCATGGGCGTCGTGATCTCGAAGCCCGACAAGGAGCTGTGGCCCGACGCCTTCGACGGCGAGGCCGTCACCAAGCTTGATCTCGCGCGCTATTTCGAGGCGGTCGGTGAATGGATGATCGTCCATCTCAAGGGCCGACCGTGCTCGATCGTGCGCGCGCCCGACGGCATCAACGGCGAAAAGTTCTTCCAGCGCCATGCGATGCAGGGCATGTCGAACCTGCTGGAGCTCGCAAAGATCTCCGGCGACCGCAAGCCCTATGTGCAGATCGATCGCGTCGAGGGATTGGCGGCGGTTGCGCAGATCGGCGGCCTCGAACTGCATCCCTGGAATTGTGCGCCCGATATCTACGACACGCCGGGACGACTGGTGTTCGACCTCGATCCCGCGCCGAACGTCGAATTCTCAGATGTCATCGAGGCCGCCAAGGACATGCGGCAACGGCTCTCAGCCGTCGGGCTCGAGAGCTTCTGCAAGACCACGGGCGGCAAGGGCCTGCATGTCGTGGCGCCGTTGCTGTATGGCGCGAAGGATCGCGTGACCTGGAAAGAGGCAAAAGCGTTCGCGCAGGCAATCTGCCAGTGGATGGCCAATGACGATCCCGAGCAATATCTGCTCAACATGTCGAAGAAACTGCGCAAAGGAAAGATCTTCCTCGACTATCTGCGCAACGACCGGATGTCGACCGCGGTGGCCCCGCTATCGCCACGCGCACGCGAAGGCGCCACGGTTTCGATGCCGCTGACCTGGGCGCAAGTGCGCGGCGATCTCGATCCGAAGAAATACACGGTGCGCACGGTGCCGTCGCTGCTCACCAGGAGCAAGGCCTGGGATGGCTATGACGATGCCGCCACGTCGATCAAGGCGGCGATGAAGAAGCTGGCGGCGAAGAGGTAGGGTGGGCAAAGCGAAGCGTGCCCACCATTGCTTGCGGAGTGCGGATGGTGGGCACGCTTCGCTTTGCCCACCCTACGATTCTACGAGTCGTCATTGCGAGGAGCGAAGCGACGAAGCAATCCATCGCTCCACGTGCGGGGAGATGGATTGCTTCGCTTACGCTCGCAATGACGGGAAACGAATCGGCGGATTCGTGTGTGCCTCAGATCCTCCCGAGCAATAGCAGGATCAACAGGATGACGATCACGAGTCCAAGCCCGCCGCCGCCGTAGTAGCCGGTGCCGTAGAACGGTCCGCCGCCGACGCCGCTGAAGCCGCCCAGCAAGAGGATGATCAGAATGATGAGTATGATCGTTCCAAGTGACATATAAGTCTCTCCTCAGCCCGGAGGGCTTGGTTGCTGCGTTCTGCCCTTCTTGAGGAAAACGAACCTAAATCATGAAGGTTCCGGCTCTTGCGCTGCACGTATCGCCCTTCTGTTCGGCCGACGCGGCAACTACATGCAGTTGATCATAGGAGGATTTTTGCAATGTCTGCTCCATTGGTCGTTTCGATTCCACATAGCCTTGGCCGCGAGGAAGCGATGCGTCGCTTGAAGACGGGACTCTCGCGCGCCGCGAACAGCGTGCCGGTGCTCAAGGTCGACGAGGAGCGCTGGGAGGACAATCGCATGATCTTTCGCGTGCGTGCGCTCGGACAGGCCGCGACCGGCCACGTCGATGTCAACGAAGACAATGTCAATGTGGAAGTGACATTGCCCTGGCTGCTGCAACGCTTTGCCGAAGTCGCGCAAACCGCGATCCGCAATCGCGGCCGTCTATTGCTGACGAAGCGCAATTGATGCGTTCAGTCTAAGCGCGGACGCGCTTTCGTGCCGGCCTTGATGCGGCGACGACCTTTGCCTTGAGGGATGCAACAGGCAAATGCCGGAAGAGCGTGGAGAGCCGAAGCTCGTTCTCGCCGGCATCGGTGACGTAGCCCTTGATACTGACCGCGCCGTCAAAAGCGTTCGCGCTTGGCCAGACACGGCCGACTTCGGTGAAAGGCGCAAAGGACTTTGCAGCGACGACGATGACTGCGTCGCGTTCCCATTGTCGCGCAAAGGCGATGACGTGATCGCGGTGTGGTCCGCTCGTCTCCAGCGGCAGATAGTTGCCTTGCGTGAACACGTCCGGTAGTTCGCTGCGAAGCCGCAGCAGGTGCCGGGTCCAGGCGAGCTTCAGCCGACCATCGGGCCATTCCTGCACAAGCCGACCCCAATCCGGCGTGTCGAGCGCGGCAAGCGCGGATGCGCGTGCGGCGAAGTCGACCGGACGGCGATTGTCGGGATCGACGAGGGAGAAATCCCAGAACTCGGTGCCCTCATAGAAGTCGGGCACGCCGGGAAGCGTCGCCTTCAGCGTGAGCTGGCTCAGCGAATTCAGCGCACCCAACAGCGATAGCCGCCGCGCCAATGTTTCCAGCGCGTTCAGGAATTCGGCCGAACGCGAACGGTCGAGAATGCGCTCGAGGAACGTCTTGACCCCGGCCTCATAGGCCTGGTTCGGATTGAGCCAGCTCGTCTCCTGCTTGCCTTCGCGAGAGGCTTTCAGCGCATAGGCCTGCATGCGCGCGAGGAAGTCGGGATCATCAGGCCGCCATGCGCCAAGCAGCGCCTGGTAGAGCATGTACTCAGAGGTCGCCGACGGTGCGCGAAATTCGCCGTCGACCAAAAGATGCGGCGCGTTGAGGACTTTCCAGCGCGATACGGCGCTCGTCCACTCGCCGGGAATTTCCGCCAACGCCATGATGCGGGTACGGGCGTCCTCGCCGCGCTTGGTGTCGTGGGTCGCGGTCGCGGTCATGCCGTGCGGCGATTCATTGGCGCGCTTGCGCATCATCTGGTGAAATGCGTCGATCGACAACGCTTTTGCCGCAGGATCGCCGCCGACCTCGTTCAGCGCGAGCAGGCGGTGATAGCGGTAGAAGGTGGTGTCCTCCAATGACTTTGCCATCATCGGCCCGGTGAACTGCTGCACCTTCTGCGCAAAGCGCCGGACGCGCGGCGCGCTGTGGGCGGCGCGGCCGGGCTTGATCAGGTCCATGGTCAGCGCGTCCTGGAGGAAATCGAAAATGCCTTCGTCGGCGGCGAACCAGTCGGCGCGCGCCCGCTCGATCGTGTGGGCGATCAATGCGCGATCATGCGGCGTCGGGCCGGAGGCAGTGAGATAAGTGCGATAGACCGGGAAGTGCAGCACATAAAGCTCGAGCGCCTGCCGCAGGCTGTCGGCAGAAAAATCGCGGGTCGAGTAGTGGCCGTTCGCGATCCGCGCGAGCAGCCGCCACAGCACGGTAAACTCGCTGGTGAGCAGCGTCTCGAGCACGCGGCGCTTTCCCTCTTTCAGCACTGGCGCGAGCCTTGGCGAGCGGTTGCTGATTTGCCGCCAGATCTCGTCGAGCGGCTCCAGGCCCTTGCCTTCGACCAAGGCTTGCGTGATCGCGTTCATCCATTCATAGCCGGTGGTGCCGTGAACGCCGGCAAGCGCGGGCAGCCTCTCGTGCTCGCCGAGGATCTTTTCGATCACCAGATAGAACGGCCGGCCGCCACCTTGCGCATGACGGATCAGGCGGCGCAGCCGCTGGCAATATTGCGCGGGATCGCACAGGCCGTCGATATGGTCGAGCCGCAATCCCTGCAGCTTGCCTTCGGCGATCAACCGCTGCACGAGCACGTGGATCGCCTCGAACGTGCCGGCGTCCTCGACGCGGATGCCGGCGAGGTTGTTGACGTCGAAAAAACGGCGGTAGTTGATGTCGCTGGAGGCGAGCCGCCAATGGCCCAGTTTGTAGTGCTGGCGTTCGAGCAGATGATGCAGCGCGAGCGTTTGCGCCGGGCGGCCTTCGCCGGCGCGATAGGCCGATAGCCCGCGCGTGATAATCTCGGCGGCATCAGCGATCGACTTCAGTTCCGCCTTGAAGGTCGGTGTTTCCTTTCGATTGGGATGCCGAAATCCTGTATAGCGCGACGCGAGCGTGAGGATGCCCTTGCCGGCATCGCTCTCGGCCGCATCAGCTTCGCGCACGATCGTTCGCAGCACTTCGCCGTAGCGCTCCGGTGCGATCGGCAGGCGGTGCTCGAAATACCAGGCGGAGAAGCTGCCTTCTTCGGCATCGTAGCGCAGCTCGATCTCGCCGCGCTCCAGCGCCTGCCCATAGGACGAGCCGAGGATCGGCAGCAGCACGCCGCCGCGGGCGCGGTAAGGCAATTGCTCCCAGTCGATGTCGAAGGAGGCCGCGTGCGGCGAGGTGGGTCCCCACTCGAGCACGTCGAGCCACCAGGGATTGTCGTCGAAATGCACGCCCACATGATTGGGTACGAAGTCCAGGATCAAACCGATATCGTGCTGCTTCAGCGCCGCATTCAAGCGCTCGAACCCGGCTTCGCCGCCGAGTTCCGGATTGAACTTGGTGTGATCGACGATGTCGTAGCCGTGGGTCGAGCCCTTGCGCGCCTTCATGAAGGGCGAGGCATAGAGATGCGTGATGCCGAGCGCCTTGAGATAGGAGACGACTTCGGCGGCGGCATCGAAGTCGAAATCGGCGGTGAGCTGCAACCGATAGGTCGCGATCGGAATCGCGGGGGGCATTTCTCTATCCGACGTGCCAGCACACCGACCAAGGAGGGATGTTATCGTCCAACGCACTGCCCCAGATCAAAGTTCCCGCAGGCCGGTCTTTTGGCGCCGCGATTTCGCGGTCCCCGAGATTGGCAGTCAGTGATAGCCGCCGGCCTTCGCCCATGCGCCAATGTGCCGTCAGCAGGCTGTTGTCTGCATGCGCGTTGCCGAAGCTGGCGCCGGCAAGCCGCGGCGTAATTTCGCGGTGGCGGATCGCAAGCAGGTTCCTGACCAGCGCCAGCCGCGTCCTTCCCGGCTCGCGGTCGCACTCGGTCCAATCCAGCACGGCCGATTGAAAGGTCGATCGCTTCAGCGGATCGGGAACCTCGTCGCCATACTTGGCGTAGGCCCAGGCATATTCCTCGCGCCTTCCCTTGCGGACGGCGTTGGCGAGATCGCCGTGGAAATCGCAGAAGAACGGAAATGGCGCCTTCGAGCCCCATTCCTCGCCCATGAACAGCATCGGTGTCATCGGCGCCAGCAGCGTGATCGCCAGCGCGGCCTCGATGGCTTTGGGATCGGCGAGGCTCTCCAATCGGTCGCCGAAGGGGCGATTGCCGATCTGGTCGTGGTTCTGCAGGAAGTTGACGAAGCAGGTCGGCGACAGCGCGCCGCTCGGCTCGCCGCGGCGGATGCCGCCCCAGAAGGCCGAGACCTCGCCCTGGTAGACGTAGCCGGACGCGAGCGCCCGGGCGAGGTCGCTGCGCGGTGAACTCTGGTAGTCGCCGTAATAGCCTTGCGCCTCGCCGGTCAGCATCACGTGCCAGACGTGGTGATAGTCGTCGTTCCATTGCCCGCGATATTTGCCGCGCGGCGGGTCCTCGGTGGCGTCGAGCAGGCTGGCGCGATTATCGCTGTTCTCGAGCACCATGTTGATGTGCCGGCCGGTCTCCGCCGCAAGCTTGCCGACGGCGACGCTGAGATCATGCAGGATCGGGATTTCGCCAGCCTCCACGATGGTGTTGACGGCGTCGAGCCGCAGGCCGTCGAAGCGGTAGTCGCGCAGCCAGTGCACCGCGTTCCCGATCGCGAAGTCGCGCACTTGCTTGGCGCGATAATCGATCGCGCTGCCCCAGGGCGTGTGCGCGTCGGTGAAGAAGTTGGGCGCATAGCGGCCGAGATAATTTCCTTCGGGGCCGAAATGATTGTAGACGACATCTAACATCACCATCAGCCCGCGCTGATGGGCGGCGTCGATCAGCGCCTTCAAATCCTCCGGCCGGCCATAGGCGCTGTCGGGCGCGTACCACAAGACGCCGTCATAGCCCCAGTTGCGAGTGCCAGCGAAATCGGCGAGCGGCATCAATTCCAGCGCGGTGATGCCGCACGCGACGAGATGGTCGAGCCTGTCGATGATCGCGCGATAGGTGCCCTCTGATGTGAAGGTGCCGACATGCGCCTCGATGACAACAGCCTCACGCCACGGCCGCCCACGCCAATCGGTGGCGCGCCACGGGAAGGCGTCGTGATCGATCACCTCGCTCGGGCCGAAGACGTCGTCGGGCTGGAAAGCGGAAGCGGGGTCAGGAACGTCGATCTCGTCATCGATGCGGAACTTGTAGCGCGCACCGGCCGCGACGCCGGGAATTTCGGCGGTGAACCAGCCATCGTCGCCGCGGCTCAGCGCATGCGGCTTGTCGAGCAGCACGTCGACGCGCTTGGCCGCCGGCGCCCACAGGCGGAACAGCGCGCCGTCCTTCGTCAGCAGCGGGCCGAAATGCCGCTCATTCATGCCGAGCCCGCAAAGGCGAGCACCGAGCGGGGAGGCGCCTTGGTGTCGGCGCCGGATGCGAAATCAACGGGCATCTGCTTGTTCTCGGTGGTGTTGAGCACCTGGCGCCAATTCCTGTATTCGGGCATGACTGGCATCTTGAACGCGATCTCTTCCGGTGCGGCATTCAGCACAATAAAGATCGGCGCGTGCCCTGGTTCCATCGGTCCGAGCACATAAGAGAGAAAACGCCCCTCCGGAAAATTCCAGTCGGACTCCTTCATGTCTTCCGCCGCCGGCGTCAGCCACAATACGCCGTAGGAGCCGTCGGCGCGGCGGCCGTCCAGCCAGCGCTGCGAGCGAAGCTGGGCGAACCTGCGGCGCAGCCCGGTCAAATGGCCGATGAAGTCGGTGAAGTCCTCGGTGTCGTCGCCGAAATTGTCCCAATTGACCCAGCCGACCTCGTTGTCCTGGCAGTAGGCATTGTTGTTGCCAGCTTGCGAATTGCTGACCTCGTCGCCGGCGAGCAATAGCGGCGTGCCTTGCGCCAGCAAGAGGCTGGCGAGCTGGTTCTTCCGCAACTGGCGGCGCAGCGCGATGATGTCAGGATCGTCGGTCGGGCCTTCGACGCCGCAATTGTTGCTGTGGTTGTCGTTGGAGCCGTCGCGATTTTCCTCGCCGTTGGCTTCGTTGTGCTTCTGGTTATAGCTGAAGAGGTCCGTCAGTGTGAAACCGTCGTGCACGGTGATGTGATTGATGCTGGCGCGCGTCGCGCGGTTGTCGTGATTGAACAAGTCCGATGACGCCGTCATGCGGCGCGAGACTTCGCCGATCAGGCTGCCTTCGCCGCTCCAATAGCGCCGCATCGCGCTGCGATAGCGGTCGTTCCATTCCGACCATTGCGAGGTGAACGCGCCGACCTGATAGCCGCCGAGGCCGAGGTCCCAGGGTTCGGCGACGAGCTTGACGGTGGCGAGCACCGGATCCTGCCTGACCGCGGTGAGGAAGGACGCGCTGCGGTCATAGCCGTTCGGTTCGCGCGCCAGGGTGGTCGCGAGATCGAAGCGGAAGCCGTCGACATGGCAGACCTCGACCCAATAGCGCAGCGAGTCCATCACCATCTGCAGTACGCGCGGATGGGTGAGCCTGACCGAATTGCCGCAGCCGGTGAAGTCGTCGTAGTAGCGCGGATTGTCCGGCTTCAGCCAGTAATAGGAGGCATTGTCGATACCGCGGAATGACAGCGTCGGGCCCATATGGTTGCCCTCGGCGGTGTGATTGTAGACGACGTCGAGCATCACCTCGATGCCCGCATCGTGCAATCGCGCCACCGTGGTGCGGAAGGAATCGAGCGCATTATCCTGCGCGTAGCGCGGCTCCGGCGCGAAGAAGGCGAAGGTGTTGTAGCCCCAGTAATTGACGAGCTTCTTCTCGACCAGGATGCGGTCGTCGATCAGGCCGTGGATCGGCAATAGTTCGATCGTGGTGACGCCGAGCCGCTTGAGATGGTTGATCATCGCGGGCGAGGACAGTCCGCCATAGGTGCCGCGCAGGTTCGGCGCGACGTCCTCGCGCTTCTGCGTCAGTCCCTTGACATGCGCCTCGTAGATGATCGTGTCTTCCCAGGGGATGTGGGGACGGATTTCGCGGCGGCCCCAGTTGAAGGTCTCGTCGACGACGACCGCCTTCGGCATGCCGCGGGCATTGTCGCGGCGGTCAAAGGAGAGGTCCTCGCGCGCGCTGCCGGTGCGGTAAGCGAAATGCGCGTCGCTCCACACCAGCCGTCCAGAGAGCCGCTTGGCATAGGGATCGAGCAGGAGCTTGTTGGCATTGAACCTGTGGCCGCGCTCCGGCGCGTAGGGGCCGTAGACGCGATAGCCGTAGAGCTGGCCCGGCGAGACGTCGTTGAGATAGCCGTGCCAGACGTCCTCGGTTCGTTCCGGCAGCACGATGCGTTCGAGTTCGCGGCGGCCCTGGCTGTCGAACAGGCACAGCTCGACCTTCTCCGCGTTCGCGGAGAACAACGCAAAATTGGTACCCCTTCCGTCCCAGCTTGCTCCCAGCCGGGACGACGTTCCCCCAGTCAGTCGCATACGTCAGCTTTCAGGTACGAGGAAGATCGCAGCCAGCGGCGGAATGGTCAGGCTGAGCTCGGGCACGATGCCTTCCAGCGTAACCACCTCACCGATATTGCCGACATTGCTGCCGCCATAGTGGGAGGAATCCGAATTCAGCACCTCGCGCCATTTTCCGGCGAAGGGCACGCGGACGCGATAATTGTGATAGACGTTCGGCGAGAAGTTGACCACCACCAGGCAGCGCGAACGCGCGTTGTTGCCCTTGCGGATCCATGCGAACACGTTGTGGTCGGCGTCATCGGTGATGACCCATTCGAAGCCGGCCGGATCGCAATCCAGTTCATGCAGCGCCGGCAGCGCGCGATAGAGCCGGTTGAGATCGCGCATCAGCGCCTGCACGCCGGCATATTTCGGCTGCTCGAGCAGATGCCAGTCGAGCGAATGTTCGTGCGCCCACTCGCGCTCCTGGCCGAACTCGCAGCCCATGAACAACAGCTTCTTGCCGGGATGGCCGAACATGAAGCTGTAATAGGCGCGCAGGTTCGCGAAACGCTGCCATTCGTCGCCGGGCATGCGGCCCAGGATCGAGCGTTTGCCGTGCACGACCTCGTCATGCGAGAGCGGCAGGATGAAGTTCTCCGAGAAAGCGTAGTGCAGGCCGAACAGGATGTCGCCGTGGTGATATTTGCGGTGAACAGGCTCCTTGCCGATGTAGCGCAAGGTGTCGTGCATCCAGCCCATGTTCCACTTGTAGCCGAAGCCGAGCCCGCCGAATTCGACCGGGCGCGACACCTGCGGCCAGGCGGTCGATTCTTCCGCCGCGGTCGTGGCCTGCGGGAAGCGCCCGAACAGTTCGGTGTTGAAGCGGCGCAGGAAGTCGATCGCCTCCAGGTTCTCGCGGCCGCCATATTTGTTCGGGATCCAGCCGCCCGGAGGGCGGCTGTAATCGAGATAAAGCATGGAGGCGACCGCATCGACGCGCAGGCCGTCGATGCCGTAGCGGTCGAGCCAGAACAGCGCGTTCGAGACCAGGAAATTGGTTACCTCGGTGCGCCCGTAATTATAGATCAGCGTGCCCCAGTCGAGATGGCGGCCCTGCAGCGGGTTGGCGTGCTCATAGAGCGCGGTGCCGTCGAAATGGCCAAGGCCGTGCGGATCGTCGGGGAAGTGCCCGGGCACCCAGTCGAGCAGCACCCCTAACCCTTCGCGATGACAGGCATCGACGAGCGCGGCGAAGTCGGCAGGCGAGCCGAACCGGCTCGTCGGCGCGAACAGACCTGTTGGCTGATAGCCCCAGGAGCCGTCGAACGGATGCTCGCTGACGGGGAGGAATTCGAGATGGGTGAAGCCCATGTCGCGCGCATAGGCTGGAAGCTGCTCGGCGAGCTCGCGATAGGTCAGCCACTCATTGTTGGCCTTGCGGCGCCATGAGCCGAGATGGACCTCGTAGATCGAGATCGGTGCGCCAATGGCGTTGATGCCTGAAGGGGCCGCCTGCGGATGCGGGATGTGGTCGAGGTCGACCACGATCGAGGCGGTCTTCGGGCGCAGCTCCGCGCCAAACGCCATCGGATCTGACTTCAGCGGCAGATGCTGGCCGTTGGGGCCGATGATGTCGAACTTGTAGTGGTCGCCGGCGCGGGCATGCGGGATGAACAATTCCCAATAACCGACGCCGCGCACCCGCATCGGATGCCGCCGCGCGTCCCAGAAGTTGAAATCGCCGACCACGCTGACCCGCCGCGCGTTCGGCGCCAGCACCACGAACGCGATGCCGTCTACGCCGTCAAGCGTCATCGGATGCGCGCCGAGCTTGTCATAGATGCGCTGGTGGGTGCCTTCGCCAAGCAGATAGAGGTCGAAGTCGCTGAGGACCGGCGGGAAGCGGTAGGGGTCGTCGAGATCGACGACATTGTCGCCGAAGCGGGCGCGGAGCTGGTAGCGCCGCGAGCCGTTGGGCAGCGCGCCGGCGAACAGGCCGGCATCATGGATGCGCGCGAGCGGTGCGGTCTCACCATGCTCGCCGATCGCTTCGACTTTGGACGCTTCCGGCAGGAAGGCGCGCACGACGCTCTGGTCGCCCTCGGAGTGGAGCCCGAGATAGCGGAAGGGATCGGAATGGCGACCTTCGATGATCGCGTAAGCTTCAGCAGGCAATCTGGTCATTGCGGCTCATGCGGTTGTTGCGCCAGGATGCGGAGCATCCCGGTCAGCGGGACGCGCAGCCAGTCGGGCCGGTGCGCCAGCTCATATTCGATCTCGTAGAATGCTTTCTCAAGCAGGAAGAAGTTGAGCATCCGCTCCGCGGCTTCGGGATCGGCCGGCCACAAGGGCTGGCCCGCCATGGTCTCGCGATAGGCGGCCAGGAATGTTGCGGTAGCCCGGTCCCGCCAGTCGGCGAGCGCCAGCGCGAGCTTGCCCTGCTCGTCGGGGGCGACCTTCAGCGCCCGATCGAGCGCAGCGGTGACGGAGTAGTCGATCGAGCGGACCAGGCCGGCGACATCGCGCGCCGCCGGGGCCTTGCGCCGTCGCTCAGTGATGCTCCGTCGCGGCTCGCCCTCGAAATCGATGATGAAGATGTCGTCCTTGACGATCAGCATCTGGCCGAGGTGGAAGTCGCCGTGATGGCGGATGTTGAGGCCGTCGATGTCCCCGGGGAGCAGCGCCTTCAGCCGGGCCGGCAAGCTATCCTGCTGCGCCAGAAACTGCGCCACCAGCGGGCGATCGGCCTCTTTCAGCGTATCCCGCCGCTGCGTCAGTGTCTCGAAAACGCGATCGGCACGGGCCAGGATGTCGTCGGTCCAGCGCTGCGCGTCTTCCGGCCTGGTCGGTTCCGGGACGAACTCGGGCAGGTCGCGGTTGCTCGCCAGCGCAATGTGCAGTTCGGCGACCCGTTTTCCCGTTTGCGCCATGTAGCGCAGATAGGAGATCTGCTGTTCGCTTTGCTTCGTCTCATGGTTGGTCGCGAGCAGCCGCTGCTCCTCGACAAAGCGGTCGAGATAGGCTGATGTTACGGTCCATGCCTCGCCCTGGTTGGTGACAAAGGCGTGGACGATGCCGATCGCGCTGCGCTTCTCGCCCTCGACGAGCTCGACCGTGCCGAGCAGCGCCGGCGTGTTGGCGAAGCCTGCGACGTCGGTGAGGAAGCGTCCCATCTCGATCTCCGGATTGATGCCGGGCTCGAGCTTGCGATAGATCTTGACGACGTAATCCTCGTCGACCAGCGCGGTGCTGTTGGACTGCTCGGTCTCCACGGCGCGAATGCGCTGGGGCTGCTTGATCGGCTTGTCCGTGAAGCGGCTGGTCGGGCGGAATTCGAGGCGCAGCGCGATGCCCAGCTCCTCGTCCTCGACCGTCAGCGACTGCGCCAGATTGCGCAGCAAGAGCGCGATGAAGATCTCGTCGGTGGCGACGTCGAGCAGCGTGCCCTCGCGCGCGCCCTGCCGTACCGCGGCAAGTGCGCGCGGATTGTAGCGCTCGCGGTCGAAGCGCACCCATTCGATCCGGATCGGCAACACGTAGCGTGAGGTGGCGCTGCGCTGCGTCGTCTGGAAGAAAGTGAGCCAGGGGCGGTTGTCGCCGATGTCGCAGAAGGGAATGGCGGAGACGAGCTGCGGCTGGATCGCTTTCGGCAAGCTCTCGGGATACCAGCGCGCCCGCGACAAGTGGCCCGGCAGCACGTCGCGCTCGAACACGCCGCGGGCGCGCGCCAGTGACACCCAGGTCGAATTCAGCGGCACGACCAGCGTCTCGAATTCCGGCACTGCGCGCCGCGGCATGGCGATGGTCTTGTCGGGCTCCTGGAGCTGGAACCAGTAGAAGCCATACGGCGCCAGCGTGACCATATAGGGCAGTTCGCCGATCGTCGGGAAGCGCGTGCGGCCGAGCATCTCCAGCGGAATGCGTCCCTTGAAGGCGGAAAGGTCGAGCTCGGTCGCCTGCGCCGAGCGCGACAGGTTGGCGACGCAGAGAATGACCTCGTCCTGATACTGCCTGACATAGGCGAGCACCGAGCGGTTCTCGGGGCGAATGAAGGTCATGGAGCCGCGGCCGAAGGCCAGCGTCGACTTGCGCACCGCGATCAGCCGCTTGGTTGCGCTGAGCAGCGATGACAGGCTCCGCGACTGCGCTTCCACGTTCACGGCTTCATAGCCATAGACCGGGTCCATGATCATGGGCGCGTAGAGTCTGGCCGGGTCGGCGCGGGAGAAGCCGCCATTGCGGTCAGGGCTCCATTGCATCGGCGTGCGGACGCCGTTGCGGTCGCCGAGATAGATGTTGTCGCCCATCCCGATCTCGTCGCCGTAATAGATGATCGGCGTGCCCGGGAACGAGAGCAGGAGCGAGTTCATCAGTTCGATCTTGCGCCGGTCATTGTCCATCAACGGGGCGAGGCGGCGGCGAATGCCGACATTGATGCGGGCGCGGGGATCGTTGGCATAGGTCGACCACAGATAGTCGCGCTCGACATCGGTGACCATTTCCAGCGTCAGCTCGTCATGGTTGCGCAGGAACAGCGCCCATTGGCAACTGGCCGGGATATCCGGCGTCTGCCGCAGGATGTCGGTGATCGGAAAGCGGTCCTCCTGCGCGATCGCCATGTAGATGCGCGGCATCAGCGGGAAGTGATACGCCATATGGCATTCGTCTTCGCGGCCGAAATATTCCTGCACGTCCTCCGGCCATTGATTGGCTTCGGCGAGCAGGACCTTGCCCTTGGCGTAGGTGTCGAGCTCGCGCCGCAGCAATTTGATGATGGCGTGCGTCTCGGGGAGGTTCTGGTTATTGGTGCCTTCGCGCTCGCAGAGATAGGGGATGGCGTCGAGCCGGAATCCGTCGACGCCGGTGTCGAGCCAGCGCTTCATCACCTGCACGATGGCGCGCACCACGCGCGGGTTGTCGAAGTTCAGGTCCGGCTGGTGCGAGAAGAAGCGGTGCCAGTAGAACTGACCCGCTTCCGGGTCCCAGGTCCAGTTCGACTTCTCGGTATCGGTGAAGATGATCCGCGTGCCCTGGTATCTCTGGTCGGTGTCGCTCCAGACATACCAGTTGCGCGCGCTCGAGCCGGGATGGCTGCGGCGCGCGCGCTTGAACCAGGCGTGCTGGTCGGAGGTATGGTTGATGACGAGCTCGGTGATGACGCGTAGGCCGCGCTTCTTGGCTTCATGGATGAAGCGCTTGAAGTCCTTCATCGTCCCGAAATCGGGATTGATGTCGCCGTAGTCGGCGATGTCATAGCCGTCATCGCGCCCGGGGGACGGATAGAACGGCAACAGCCACAGCGTGGTGACGCCGAGATCCTGCAGATAACCAAGCTTCTCGGTCAGCCCTGCGAAATCGCCGATGCCGTCGTTGTTGCTGTCGGCGAAGGCCTTGACGTGGAGCTGGTAGATGATGGCGTCCTTGTACCAGAGTTCGTCCGCCGTCTCGGTGGCCACCAGTTCCTTCGTCTCGACCGCTGAAAGCACGTTCATGGCACCGCCCCCTTCAGGCCAGGCAGCGGAACAGCACCGCCGGATCGCGCATCGGATCAATCCGCACCCGGATGCCGCCCCAGTCGAGTGCGTAGCGTTCGCCGGTGATGAGGTTCTCGACCGCGGAGACATGGCGGCGCTCGTCGCCGGCACCTAGCTGGACGTCGCCGAGCGGCAGCCAGACTTCATGGGCGTCGCGCGACAGTGCAATCGCGACCGCAACCGTGTTGCTCCCATCGACGGCTTCCTTGACGAACCCGATCACATTGCTGTCCTCGATGGGCAGGAAACGCAGATTGCTGGTCTGCTGCAGCGCTGCGTTGGCGCGGCGCGCCAGGTTGAGGTCGCGGATATAGGGCTTGATGTTGCCGGGCTGGTCCCAGTCACGCACCTTGATCTCGTATTTCTCGGAATCGAGATATTCCTCCCGCCCGGGGATCGGCACGTGCTCCAGCAATTCGAAGCCGTTGTAGATGCCGTAGGTGCCGGACAGCGTCGCCGCCAGCGCCACGCGAGACTTGAACATCCAGGGCTCGCCGCCCTGCAGATGGAAGGGCAGGATGTCGGGCGTGTTGACGAAGAAGTTCGGCCGGTAGAAGTCGTGTTCGGGATAGCCGGTGAGCTCGATCAGGTATTGCTCCAGCTCCCAGCGCTGGGTGCGCCAGGTGAAGTAGGTGTAGGACTGGGTGAAGCCGAGTTTTGCCAAACCCTTCATCAGCTTCGGCCGCGTGAAGGCCTCGGCAAGGAAGATCACGTCGGGATGGTGCAACTGCACCTGGTGGATCAGCCATTCCCAGAACGGGAACGGCTTGGTGTGGGGATTGTCGACGCGGAAGATCTTCACGCCCTGGTCGACCCAGAACAGGATCACGTCCCGCAGCGCGTTCCACAGCGAGCCTGAATCCTCGCAGCCGAAATCCGGGTTGACGATGTCCTCATATTTCTTCGGCGGATTCTCCGCATAGCGCATCGAACCGTCGGGGCGCTTCTTGAACCATTGCGGATGTTCCTTCAGCCAGGGATGGTCCAGCGAACATTGCACCGCGAAGTCGAGCGCAACTTCCATGTTGTGCTCTTTGCACGCCAGCACGAAGGCGCGGAAATCCTGCAGCGTCCCCAATTCCGGATGGATGGCGTCATGACCGCCTTCGGCCGAGCCGATCGCGTAAGGGCTGCCGGGATCGCCGTCCTTGGCGGTCACCGCATTGTTGGGTCCCTTGCGGTTGATCTTGCCGATCGGGTGTATCGGCGTGAAGTAGACGACGTCGAACCCCATCGCCGCGATGTCGGGCAACCGATCGATGCAGTCGCGGAAGGTGCCGTGCTGGCCGGCCACCTTGCCCTGGCTGCGTGGAACCATCTCATACCAGGAGCCGAAGCGTGCCCGCGGCCGGTCGGCGACGAACGGGAAAAGCTGTGAGCGCGTCAGGTCGGGCCGCGACTGGCTTTCGGCCATCGCGTCCTGCAATTCGGGTGTGAGCAGCGGCGCCGGATCGCCGGTCTGGAGGTAGGTCTCGCACTGCTTGAGGATGACGGCCGCAGCCGCTCGTCCGCCGGCCTGCGCCTTGGTCAGCATGCCCGCGCCTTCGATGGCATCGAGTGTCACATCAGTGCCGGCCTTCTGCTTCAGCTCAAAGCCGTGGCGCCAGGTGGCGAATTCGTCGGTCCAGGCCTCGATCGCATAGAAATAGCGGCCGGGTGTGTCGGGGACGAAGGAGCCAAACCAGCGGTCGTTGCCATGCATGGTCATCGGCTCGCGCCGCCACTCGTGGTCGAGCTCGCCGCGCCAGATCAGTTCGGCGGCGACGATATCATGCCCGTCGCGGTAGACGTCGGCCCAGACCTCCACGCGCTCCCCCGCGATGCGTTTCACGGGGAAACGGCCGCCGTCGATCAGCGGATAGACGTCTTCGATATGAAAAGTGCCGGCGGCACTCTCGACAGTTTGAGCAGTTTTGTTCACGGTGATGCCGCCATTGACAAGGAAATGACGCCCCCGTTGCGTGAAGGATACGCTCCGGACTGATATAGAAAGCCGCTCATGGGACATTGGTTCCCATGGAACGGCTGGGAGGACAGCGAGTTAAACATCATCTATCCCCTTCCTGCATCTACATAATTTCGTGACCCGCGCTTGCCGGGTTGCGTGCAAAGCGCGTGCCGAATGGACCCCTACGCCAAAGCCAGAGACCTCGGAATTACGACCGAATATATCGACGGTCAGGGCCACCGCCGTGTGACAGACGCGGCTGCGTTGAAAACGATCCTCGACGCCTTGCCGCCGCGCGAGCCGCGCCGGTGGATCGAACAGCCTGTTGTCGTGCGGCGCGGTCGCCCCGCGCCATCGGAGCTTTCGACGGACGCCAAGTTGCCGGTCGGATGGACGATTTCCGCCGGTGGCAAAATGATGGCGAAGGGTGAGGCGGGCGACCGGACGATATCCTGGCCGCGGGATCTGCCGGTCGGGGTGTACCAGCTCCGCCTGAACGACGCTGCCGGATCGACCGAAGAGCTGCCGCTGATTGTCGCACCGGAACGCGCCTTTGGCGGCGATTTCGCCCGCTGCTGGCTGCTCGCGGTTCAGCTCTACAGCGTGCGTTCCGCGCGCAATTGGGGAATGGGCGATTTCACCGACCTGCGGGGCTTGATCGAACTCGCCCATCAATTGGGTGCCGGTGGTGTCGGACTTAACCCGCTGCATGCGCTGTTCGATGACCGCCCCAGTGATTGTAGCCCCTATTCGCCGAACAGCCGGCTGTTCCTCAACGCGCTCTATGTCGACGTTGAGAAGCTGCCGGAATTCCGCGCCGACCCCAGCGCGAAGGACAAGCTCGCACAACTGCGCGCCGGGGACATCGTCGACTATCGTGCGGTTGCGGCGTCAAAATGGCAGGCGCTGCGCTCGGCATTCGCCAACTTCAAGGCAAGCCCGACACTCGAGCGCCGGCAGGACTTCGAACGCTTCAGGACCGAGCGCGGGCCGCTATTGTCGCGCTTCGCCTGTTTCGAGGTTTTGCGGAAAAAGTTCAATCAGCCCTGGTGGGAATGGCCGGAGGAATGGCGGCGGCCGGACGACGGCAAGTGCAGCCGCCTGCGCAAGGGCGCCGATTTCGGCGAGATTGAGTTCGTCGAATTCGTGCAATGGAACGCTGACCGGCAGCTTGCGGCATGCAAGGCGCTAGCGCACCAGCTCGGCATGAAGGTCGGGCTTTATCTCGATGTCGCCGTCGGCGTGCAGTCCGACGGTTTCGATGCCTGGAACGAGCAGGGGGCGATCTCGCGCCTGCTCGGCGTCGGCGCGCCGCCGGACCCGCTCAACACCGCCGGGCAGGATTGGGGACTTGCCGGCTTCAACGCCGCCGGCCTCGAAATGCGTTCCTTCGAGCCGTATCGGCAAATGCTGCGCGCCTCGATGCGCCATGCCGGCGCGATCAGGCTCGACCATGTGCTCGGCTTGAAGCGGCTTTATCTGGTGCCGCAAGGCTTCGGCCCGGAGAATGGCGCTTATGTGCAGATGCCGTTCGAGGCGCTGCTCGCCGCGACCGCGCAGGAGAGCGTGGCGCATCGCTGCGTCGTGATCGGCGAGGATCTCGGCACCGTGCCGGAAGGTTTTCGCGAGCAGATGAACGACTGGGGCATCTGGTCCTATCTGGTGATGATGTTCGAGCGCGACGACAGCGGGGCGTTTCGCGGCATCGACCGTTACGCCGCCAATGCGCTCGTCACCTTCAACACCCATGATCTTGCGACCTATGCTGGCTGGCGCTCGTTCAGCGATTTGAAGCTGAAGCGTTCGCTCGGGATCGATCCGGGCGAAAGCGACGAGGCGCGCTGGCGTGCCCTGGGCATGCTGGACGAGCTGCTGCGCCGGAACGGCGTCGACCGCCATGATCTTTATTCGGTGGCCGCTTTCCTCTCCCGGACCAGGTCCCGCCTGCTGACGATCTCGCTGGAGGATTTGCTCGGCCTGGTCGACCAGCCCAACATTCCCGGCACCGTCGACGAACATCCGAACTGGCGGCGGCGGCTGCCGGTGTCGATCGAGCACATCGCCTCCGCCATCGATGTCGAAGCGCTGAAGAACGCCACCCGCGAGCGGTCGTCCACATCAACCTAGAGCATGGTCCGGAAAAGTGGAAACCGGTTTTCCGAAAAGATCATGCTCAAATAAAGAGGGAGCAGTCGCCACCGTGTCTTGCAGGATCGAAGATTACGGACTGATCGGCGACTGCGAGACGGCGGCACTCGTCGGTCGTGACGGGTCGATCGACTGGCTGTGCTGGCCCGCCTTCGATTGCGACGCCTGTTTCGCCGCACTGCTCGGCAACAACCGGCATGGCCGTTGGCAGATCGCGCCGGCCGAGGCCATCATCAAGACCTCCCGCCGTTACCGCGACAACACGCTGATCCTGGAGACGCGGTTCGAGACGGCAAGCGGTGTCGTCGAGCTGATCGACTTCATGCCGCCGCGCGGCAAGGCTTCCGACGTCGTGCGGCTGGTGCGCGGCGTGAAGGGGTGCGTCAAGCTGCAGATGGAGCTGATCATCCGTTTCGGATTGGGCACTGATATTCCCTGGGTCAAGAAGAGCGAGGACGGATCGGCGCTGCTGGCGATCGCCGGGCAGGACATGATCGTGCTCCGCTCGCCGGTCCAGACCCGCGGACAGGACATGACCACGGTGGCCGAATTCACGGTCGGCGAAGGCGAGACCGTGCCTTTCGTGATGACCTATGGACCCTCGCATCTGCCGGTTCCGGGGCCGATCGATCCCGCGCAGGCCTTGCAGGACACCGAGGCGTTCTGGACTGAATGGTCGAACCGCTGCACCTATGAGGGGTTTGCCCGCAACCTCGTGCTGCGCTCGCTGATCACCCTGAAGGCGCTGACCTTCGCGCCGACCGGCGGCATCGTTGCGGCGCCCACGACCTCGCTGCCGGAGAAACTCGGCGGCCAGCGCAACTGGGACTACCGCTATTGCTGGCTGCGGGACGCGACCTTCACGCTGCTGGCGCTGATGAACTCGGGCTATACCGAGGAAGCGCTCGCCTGGCACAATTGGCTGTTGCGCGCGGCCGCGGGATCGCCGGCCAACATGCAGATCATGTACGGCATCATGGGCCAGCGGCGGCTTCTGGAATGGGAAGCGCTCTGGCTGCCCGGCTATGAGGGCGCGCAGCCGGTTCGTATCGGCAATGCGGCGCATGCGCAGTTGCAGCTCGACGTCTACGGCGAGTTGATCGACGCCTTCCATCAGTCGCGCGTGGCGAAGCTGCAGCTCGACGAGCGGAGCTGGTCGCTGGAATGCACCGTGCTCGAACACCTTGCGGAAGAATGGGACCGGCCGGACAACGGCATCTGGGAGCGTCGCGGCGAGGGCAGGCACTATGTCTTCTCGAAAGTGATGACCTGGGTCGCGTTCGACCGTGGCATCAAGAGCGTCGCACAATTCGGCCTCAAGGCACCGCTCGACAAATGGCTGGTGCTGCGCGAGACCATCCACCGCGACGTCTGTGCCAAAGGATTCGACATCGAGCTCAATTCGTTCGTCGAATCCTATGGTTCGAAACTGCTGGACGCCAGCGTCCTGCTGCTGCCGGCGGTTGGATTCCTGCCGCCGACCGATCCGCGGATCCTCGGCACGCTGGCCGCCACCGAGCAATACCTGATCCGCGACGGCTTCGTCATGCGGCACGACCCGCGCGAAGTCTCCGACGAGAAGCAGCCGATCGAAGGCGCCTTCCTTGCCTGCACCCTTTGGCTCGCCGACGCCTATGTGCTCGCGGGCGAGGTCGGGAAGGCCCAAACGCTGTTCGATCGCGTCATCGCGATCGCCAATGACCTCGGCCTGTTGGCCGAAGAATTCGACGCCATCGCCGGCCGCCAGACCGGCAATTTCCCGCAGGCGCTGACCCATATCGCGCTGATCAACACCGCGCACAATCTGAGCGACGCCAAGCGGGCGGCGGAGAAACCGGCCGTGCAGCGGTCGAAATAGGCTGCCGCCTGGGCCTCCCGCGACGGAACCCGCGGGGTCGTCGATCATTGTTGCAAATATCCAGATCATGATCCGATTGAACGAAATCGGATCATGATCTCATCTCTTTGTTTGAGCATGATCTTTTCGGAAAACCGGTTTCCACTTTTCCGGATCATGCTCTGGTTGGAGGATCGGCAATGGCTCGCCTGTTCGCCGCAGCGTTGTTTGCGTGCTGGCTGTCAGGGCCGGCGTTCGCTGCCGGCCTCGATGTCGCCGCGATCAACAATGCCGGGTACCGGGCTCGCCCCGCGGCCGAGGACAAGGCCGACGCGACAATCATCAAGGCCCAGGTGCTGCTCGAGCGCGCGTTGTTTTCGCCCGGAGAGATCGACGGCAAGTTTGCCGAGAATACGCGGAAGGCGCTGCAGGCGTTCGCGGAAGCCAAGGGCCTGACGTTTCAGAAGACGCTCACCCCGGAGATCTGGGCGAAGCTGAACGAGACCAATCAGGGCGACGTCATCACGAGCTACACGATCTCCCAGAAGGATGTGAAAGGACCGTTTGTCAGGAGAATTCCCGCCAGGCTGGAGGCGATGAAATCGCTGCCGGCGCTCGGCTACAAAAGCGCGCGCGAGGCGCTTGCGGAGAGATTCCACATGAGCGAGGGGCTGCTCGCCCAGCTCAATCCCGGCAAGAAGTTCGACCGGGCCGGCGAGACCATTTTTGTCGTCAACGGTCGCGATCCCCGGCTCAAGCTGAGCGTGGCCCGGATCGAGGTCGACAAGTCGCGGCAGACCGTCAAGGCCTTCGACGGCGGCGGCGCGCTGGTTGCGTTCTTTCCGGCAACCGTCGGCAGCCAGGACAAGCCGACGCCGAGCGGCACGCTCAAGGTGATCTCGTCCGACGCCAATCCCTATTACCGCTACAACCCGGCCTATAGGTTCAAGGGCGTGCACGCCAAGCGGCCGTTCATCATCAAGCCCGGCCCGAACAATCCGGTCGGATCATACTGGATCGGGCTTTCGGGCGAAGGTTACGGAATCCATGGTTCGCCCGAACCCTCGAAGATCAGCAAATCGGAATCCCATGGCTGCATCCGCCTGACCAATTGGGATGCCACGCTGCTTGGTGCGAGCGTCAAGAAAGAGACGCCGGTGGATTTCGTCGAGGGCGCGGACAACAAGGAGAGCTGAGCGGCGATTGCAACGACGGCGCCTCCACAATTACGATGTCGTCCCGGGCTTGACCCGGGACCCATAACCACAGGGCGTTGTTGTGTGCTCCGCTGCAACTGCTTGCTCGCGCCACAACATCTCCCTGTGGTTATGGGTCCCTGCTTTCGCAGCAACGACAGCGGTGATGGGGTTGGTCAAGCGGTTTCGTTATAGTTCAATACCATCTCGATCGCCTTGGCGAAGCCGTCGCGCTCGTAGCTGTCGGTCACGAACTTGGCCTGGCTCTTGACCTCATCGGTGGCGTTGCCCATCGCAAACTGAACGCCGCTCCGGGCGAACATCGGCAAATCGTTGCGCATGTCGCCGATGGTCGCCACCGCCTCGGTCGGAATGCCCAATCGTTTTGCCATCGCCTCGACAAAGGTGCCCTTGTCGTGGCCGGGCGGGGTGACGTCGAGATAATAGGTTTGCGAGCGGACGGCGGTCGCCTCGGTGCCGACCGCCTGCTGCATCGCGGTTTCGCAGCGCGCGAGCAGCGGGGCGTCGGAAGATGCGCCGACGATCTTGCAGGCCTGGTCGAGATAGGGCGTGTAATCCGTGACGATGGTCGGGTCGTGCCGGATGGTGTGCCGCTCGTGCGCGACATATTCGCCGTCGGGATTGGCCGTCAGCCAGCGGTCGTTGGTGAACAGCCAGATGTCGACGCCGAATTCGCGCAGCAGCTCGATGCTTCGCCGCGCGGTCGCCGGCGGGATCAGGTGCTGCTCGACCGGCTTGAGCTGCGGATCGATGATCGAGCTGCCGTTGAAGGCGCCGACCGGCAGCGTGATCGACAGCGGCTCGATCAGGAATCCCATGCCGATCGAGGGACGGCTGGAGACGATGGTGAAGCCGACCCCGGCCGCATGCAGTTTTTGCGCGGCTTCCCGGGCGGCGTCGGTCAAAACCTTTTCCTTGGTCAGCAGCGTACCGTCGACGTCGGAAACGAGCAGGGCGATGCGGGTCATGGGACTACCGGTTTGATTTGGCGGATGATGGCGTCGACGGTGGCGTCGATCGAGACGGTGATCGGATGTTCGCTTAGGCTCGGCGGCTCCAGGGTCTGGAACTGGCTCGCCAGGAGGCCCGGCGGCATGAAATGGCCCTTGCGCTGGGCGAGCCGGCCCGCGATCAGCGCCTCGGTGCCGTTGAGGAAGACGATGCCGACGTCACTTCGTCCATGCAGGAGGATCTCGCGGTAGCCATGCTTCAGCGCCGAACAGGCGACCACCACACGCTGGCCTGCCTCGCAGACGCGGTCGATCTCGTCGGCGATCGCCTGCAGCCAGGGGCGGCGGTCGTCATCGGTGAGCGGCTGGCCTGCGCTCATTTTCGCGACGTTGCTTGCGGGGTGAAAGCGGTCGCCGTCCTCGAAACGCCAGCCGAGCCGCCTCGCAAGCGTCTCGCCGATCGTGCTCTTGCCTGAACCGGAAACGCCCATCACGACGAGGGCGCAGAAGGTCGCCGGATCAGCCACTAAAATTCTCCGGCCGCGCCGCCTCGTCGATCAACCAGACCGTCTCGCCGATGGATTGCGCGCGGTTCGCCGGCAGGTTCTCGCCGGACAACGCGCGGGTCAGGATTGCGCGCTTGTCCTTGCCGGCGACCTCG
The DNA here is from genome assembly GCF_029990105.1 of Bradyrhizobium sp. Arg237L. Classification (NCBI taxonomy): domain Bacteria; kingdom Pseudomonadati; phylum Pseudomonadota; class Alphaproteobacteria; order Hyphomicrobiales; family Nitrobacteraceae; genus Bradyrhizobium; species Bradyrhizobium sp. Arg237L. The sequence goes on from NZ_JAQMIL010000025.1 coordinate 56,118, forward strand.
AACAGCATTTCGCGGCAGCAGGACAGCGTTGGCAAAGTCAGGCTGACGCGCGGCACGAACGGTCCGACATTGGCCTTGGGCACGCCGACCACCCATTGGTCGATCACCTCGATCGCCGGGTAGTTCGGAAACAGCGAGGCGGTGTGTCCGTCCGGCCCGATGCCCATCAGCACCAGGTCGAACAGCGGACGGGCTGCGTCGAGCGCCTCCGCGCCGTAGAACGATTTCAGCTCGCGCGCATAGCGTTCCGCCGCTTCATCGGGGCTGGCGGCATAGGTCGGGATCGGATGGATGTGGGGGGCGGGCGCGTAGCGATCCAGGAATGCCCCCCGCGCCATCGCCATGTTGTTCCTAGGGTCGTCGACCGGCACGAAGCGCTCGTCGCCGATGAACCAGTGCACGCGGTCCCACGGGATCCTGGCGTGGTACGGCTCGGTCGCAAGCAATTGGTAAAGCGCTTTCGGGCTCGATCCGCCGGTCAGGCAGATCGCGATCCGGCCGCCGTTCGCGGCCATCCGCGCCAGCACCCGCTCGGCGGCGGCCTTCGCCAGCGCCGCGGGATCGGCGACCACGATGATCTGGCGGCGACCGACGGCGGTCATCGTCAACCCAGCTTTCGCCAGCTACGGCCGTCGCGGGTCAGAAGCGCGTTGGCGGCCTCAGGGCCCTCGCAGCCGGCCTTGTAGGGTTGCAGGCCGGCGCCGCCGGTCTTTTTCCAGGCATCGAGGAAGGGTTGCACGGCCTGCCAGCCGGCCTCGACGCTGTCGGCGCGCTGGAACAGGATGTTGTCGCCGATCATGCAGTCATAGATCAGCGTCTCATAGCCGGTCGACGGCTCGGCCTTGAAGTAATCCTTGTAGCGGAACTTCATCTCGACGCCGTCGATGTTGATGGTCGGGCCGGGAACCTTGGTGTTGAACTGCAGTTCGATGCCCTCGGTCGGCTCCGTGGAGATCACGAGGTAGTTCTGCGAGAGCTGGTCTATCGGCGTGTCGCGGAACATCGCGAACGGCGCCTGCTTGAACTTGATGGCGATCTCGGTGCGCTTGGCGGCCAGGGCCTTGCCGGTGCGCAGATAGAACGGTACGCCGGCCCAGCGCCAATTGTCGATGATGAGCTTGAGGGCAGCATAGGTTTCGGTGGTGCTGCCGGGCTTGACGTCCGCGGTCTTGCAATAGTCCTCGATCGCGGTGTCGCCGATCTTGCCGCCGCGATACTGCCCCCGCACTGAATTGTGCAACGCCTCCTGCTCGCTCTGGATCTGGATCGCGGCCAGCACATTGGCTTTCTCCGTGCGCACCGAATGCGCGTCAAAGCGGATCGGCGGCTCCATCGCGACCAGCGACATCAGTTGGAACAGATGGTTCGGCACCATGTCGCGCAGCGCGCCGGTCGAATCATAGAAGCTGCCGCGATGGCCGACGCCGAGCTTCTCGTCGACGGTGATCTGGATGTGGTCGATATGATTCCGATTCCAGATCGGCTCGAACATGCCGTTGGCAAAGCGCAGCACCAGGATGTTCTGGACGGTTTCCTTGCCGAGATAGTGATCGATCCGGTAGATTTGATGCTCGTCGACGAGCTTCAGCAACTCGGCGTTCAGGTGCTTCGCCGAGTCCAGGTTCGTGCCGAACGGCTTCTCGATCACGATCCGCCGCCAATAGCCGTTCTCCTTCAGCATGCCGGTGCGGGCGAGCTCCCTGGTGATCGGCAGGAAGGCGCCCGGCGGCGTCGCGAGGTAGAACAGGCGGTTGCCGCCGGTGTCACGCGCGGCTTCCGCCTTGTCGAGCTGGACCCGCATCTCGTCGAAGGACGCAGGGTCCTTCGGGTCGGCTTCAACCGCGGTGACGCAGTCGAACAGGCGCTTGGCGATGGCCTCGTCGACCGGGCGGGTTGCGAACTGCCGCAATCCCTTCATCAGGCTTGCGCTCAAATCCGCGTTCGACATGCCGCCGCGGGCAACGCCGACGACGCAGAATTTGTCGGGCAACAGGTTGGTCGCGGCGAGATTATAGAGGGCAGGGATCACCAGCCGGTGCGCGAGGTCGCCCGTGACGCCGAAAATGATGAAAGAGCAGGGGTCGGGTTTCTTTTGCGCGTGACCGTTCGTCATCGTTAAGCCTTCCCTAGCTCTTCTTGGCGCCTTGCGGCGGCTCCCGGTGGCCGCCGAAACCGGCGCGCATGGCGGAGAGAATCTTCTCGGCGAAGGTGTGGTCCTTGCGCGAGCGGAAGCGGGCAAACAGCGCCGCCGTCAGCACTTCCGCAGGCACCGCCTCGTCGATCGCGGCATTGACCGTCCAGCGGCCTTCGCCGGAATCCTCGACGAAGCCGGAATAATTATCGAGGGTGGCGTTCTCGGCGAGCGCGATCGCGGTGAGGTCGAGCAGCCAGGACGGGATCACGCTGCCGCGGCGCCAGACCTCCGCGATATCGGCGATGTCGAGATCGAAGCGGTGATCTGGCGGAAGCGCCTCGCTCTTGGCGTTCTTCAGGATGTCGAAGCCCTCGGCATAGGCCTGCATCAGGCCGTATTCGATGCCGTTATGGATCATCTTGACGAAATGCCCGGCGCCGACGGGGCCGGCATGGATATAGCCCTGTTCAATGCGGGGGTCGCGGCCGTCGCGGGACGGGGTGCGCGGAATGTCGCCGATCCCGGGCGCGAGCGTGCTGAAGATCGGGTCGAGCCTATCGACGACGGATTTCTCGCCGCCGATCATCATGCAGTAGCCGCGCTCGATGCCCCAGATGCCGCCAGAGGTGCCGACGTCGACATAGTTCAGGCCGCGCTCCTTCAGCGCCTTGCCGCGGCGGACGTCGTCCTGCCAGAACGTGTTGCCGCCGTCGATGATGGTGTCGCCCGGCTGCATCAGCTTCGACAGCGCGTCGATCGTCGCCTCGGTGATCTTGCCGGCCGGCAGCATCACCCAGGCGGTGCGCGGCTGCTCCAGCTTGAGCACGAATTCCTCCAGCGAGGCGGAGCCGGCGGCCTTGTCGGCGGCGAGCGTGGCGACCGCCTTCGGATCCTTGTCGTAGACCACGGCGCTGTGGCCGTGGGCCATCAGCCGGCGGACGATGTTGCCACCCATCCGCCCCAAGCCGATCATGCCGAGCTGCATGTTCTCATGTCCTTACTGTTGAGCACGATTCCGAAAACTGGAGCTCGCTTCACCTCCCCCGCAAGCGGGAGAGGGGCGCAGCTCGATCTTGGTCGGTACTCGATCCAATCTCATCCTGCTCTAGTTGAGGGCTTCGTTAAGCGCAGCGTCCAGCGTGGCCAGCGCCGGGCCCAGTCCGCCCTTGAGATGGACGCGGAGCGCGCGCCGGCCGCGTTCGGTCAATACGTCGAAATCGCCGCGCGCCTGCGCCGCCTTGATGACGCCGAAGCTTGCCTTCTGGCCCAGCACCGGCAGGTCCGCGGCATCGTCGGCGGTGATCTGCAGGAACACGCCGCTGTCGGGGCCGCCTTTGTAGGCCTGGCCGGTCGAGTGCAGGAAGCGCGGTCCGAACTCGGCGCAGGTGGCGAGATGCTTGCTGTCGCGCACGGCGAGCCGCATCTTTTGCAGCGCGTCGATGAACGCCGCGTCGCGCTCGATATAGGCGAGCAGGGCGACGTAGTCGCCGCGATGCGAGCGCGACAGGTGCGCCTTCAGCCAGGAGCCGAGCGTGCCGTCGGCGCCGGCCTTGCGCAGCTCGGCGGCGTTGTGCCCGTCGGTGTAGAGGTCGGCCTCGGCGGTGGAGACCACCGGCTGTTCGGCCGGCAGCGATCCGGTCTTCTCGAAGGCTGCGGTCAGTTCACGGGTCTTGATCTTGGCCGCCTCGACATCCGGCTGGTTGAACGGGTTGATGCCGAGCACCGAACCCGCCACCGCGGTCGCGATTTCGAAGCGGAAGAACTCCTGGCCGATATGGTCGATCGACGGCAGGACGATGCGGGCCACGGGATGGCCTGCCTGCTCCAGCGCGTCCAGCAGGGCGTCATGCTCGGCGTCGTCCTCGCCCTCGGTGCGGAGGTCGATGAAGAAGCGGTCGTCGCCATAGGCACTAGGCTCGCCCAGCGTCTCGCCGTCGACCGGGATCAGGCCCTTGCCGTCCTTGCCGGTGGATTCGGCGATCAACTGCTCGGCCCAGGCGCCGAAATCGGCGATCTTCCTGGACGAGGTGATCGTCACCTTGTCGCGGCCTTCGAGGCCGGCGAGCCCCATCGCGAGCCCGAGCTGCACACCCGGGTTCTCGTGCGGCGGCACGTCGGCGCCGCAGGAGCGCACCATCGACAGCGTATGCTTGATCAGGCTGCGGACATTGAAGCCGGCGGCAGCGGCCGGCACCAGACCGAACGGCGAGAGCACCGAGTAGCGGCCGCCGATCGTGGGCTCGCCGTAGAAGATGCGGGCAAAGCCCTGCCGCTTCGCGGTCTTCTCCAGCGACGAGCCGGGATCGGTCACCGCGATGAAGCGGTGGCCGGCCTTGGCGGCGCCGATCACCTTGGAGACACGGTCGAAGAAATAGTCCTTCATCACGTTCGGCTCGGTGGTGCCGCCGGACTTGCTGGAGACGATGAACAGCGTCTTGGAGATGTCGACCGCCGCTTCCATCGCCCGCACCTGCGCCGGGTCGGTGGAATCGAGCACGTGCAGCTTGGGGAAGCCGGTCTTCTTGGCGAAGGTCTCCGCCAGCACCTCCGGCCCCAGGCTGGAGCCGCCCATGCCGAGCACGACCGCGTCGGTGAATTTCTGGCCCTTCACGCGCTCGGCGAAATCCTCATAGTCGGCGATGTCGGCCTTCGCCGGGCTGGTCAGCCAGCCCAGCCATTTGTCCTCATCCTCGCCGGTCCAGACCGATTTGTCCTTGTGCCAGAGCCGGCGGACCTTGGCCGAGGCGCGCCATTCCTCGGTATTCTCTTCGATTGCCTTGGCAAGCTCGCCGCCGACCTTGAGCTTCTGGCCGTCGATGCCGGTGCCGAGCGAGGTCGCGCGCTTGAACGCGACGGCGCCATAGAGCTTGTCGGCGGCATCGGCGAACAGCCTGACGCCGTCCTTGACCAGCTCGGCGGTAATCGCGTCCAGCGAGATGCCGGACTTCTCCAGTTCGTCGAGCACACGCTGCGCGTCCTCGACGTTCTCCTCGAGGCTGTCGCGCACCTTGCCATGGTCGCGGAAGGCGTCGAGCGTCGCCGGCGGCACGGTGTTGACCGTGTCGGGGCCGATCAGCTCCTCGATATAGAGGACGTCGCTATATTCCTTGTTCTTGGTGCCGGTCGAGGCCCACAAGAGCCGCTGCGGCTTGGCACCCTTTGCCAGGAGTTTTTCCCAGCGCGGACCGGCGAAGATCTGCTTGTAATCCCGGTAGGCCATTTTGGCGTTGGCGATCGCGACCTTGCCCTTCAGCGACGCTAGCCGCTCCTTCTCGGTGGGATCGTTGGCCTTCGCGATCTTGTCGTCGAGCTGCTTGTCGACGGCGGAATCGATGCGGCTGACGAAGAAGCTCGCCACGCTCGCAATGTGCGATGGGTCGCCGCCGGCGCTCACGTATTTCTCCAGGCCCTTCAGATAGGCCTCCGCCACCTCGCGATAGACCTTTTGCGAGAACAGGAGCGTGATGTTGATGCTGATGCCTTCGCCGATCAGGTGCTCGATCGCGGGCAGGCCTTCCGGCGTCGCCGGCACCTTCACCATCAGGTTCTTGCGCCGCACCTCCTTCCAGAGCCGCTGCGCTTCGGCGATGGTGCCCTTGGTGTCCATCGCCAGATAGGGCGACACTTCGAGGCTGACGAAGCCGTCCTTGCCGTTGAGCTGGTCATAGACCGGTCGCAGCACGTCGGCGGCGTGCTGGATATCCTCGATTGCCAGATGCTCGAACAGTTCGGCGACCGGGCGATCGCCCTTCTTCAGCGCATGGCCGATCGCCCCGTCATATTCGTCCGAGCTGCCAATCGCCTTCTCGAAGATCGACGGGTTGGAGGTGACGCCTTTGACGCCGTCCTCGTCGATCAGCTTCTTGAGGTCGCCTTTGGCGACGAAGCCGCGGGCGAGGAAATCCAGCCATACCGACTGGCCGTGGCTTTCGAGTGTTTTGACGGGGTTCATGATGCCTGTTTCTGCTTGATCGGGTCGGTGGACGGGTTCCCCAGCAGCTTTCTGGGGCGGGACCGGATTGTCAACACGGGGCGGAAAGGGCTGCCTAAGGCGAATATGCGCATCAAAAGGAGACAACTCCACCCGGACCGGTTTGATCCCTTGGATTTGATCCGATGCAACCGCGAACTCTGAACAATTTTATGACGGTGCGGTGCACTGTTCACGGCCTGAGATACAGGTAGCCCTGCGACTGCAGCTCGGCGAGGCGGACGACGCCGCCTTTGTCGGCGACCACGAAGCCGGGGAGGAGCTCCTTCAGGCTGACATTCTGCGATTTCATGGTATTGCCGCAGGCGGCAAGCTCGACGCCATCCCCGGAAAACTGCTGGACGCGCCGCGACAGGTCGGGATTGGCGGCGGCCGAATGGAAGGCGCGCAGCGCCGGTCCGTGGACCACCAGCGCAATGGTAACATTCTCGGGCCCGCCGACGCCGTCGAAATGGTTCTGGATGTTGCCGAGCACAAAGTTGACCTTATCGAGGTCGCTCGGGTGATAGACCACCTTGAGCTTGGCGAGAGGCGATGGCGCCTCGGTGGCGGCGCGGGCGCGTGAGCCGGCAAGGGCGCCTAAGCCTGACACCGCGCCCCACAAGATGCTGCGTCGATGCATGGCACCCTCCCTCGATTGAGTTGGCTGGCCGACGAGCGTATGATCCACTTCGCGAGCGTATCATTTGTGTCTGATGGCGGCGAGTTCCCGGCGGTCGGTCACAAGCTCGGCACATTCTTCCGCGTCTGCGCGATCGACGCGAAAGATCTTGTCGTCCGCGCCGGCGATGAGCGCGTCTTCGGCCTCTTGGTCCGGCTTGTCGCGATTCCAAATCCTGATCCGCTCAAGGCGGATGATGGTGGGCTTGTCGTCTTTCGACAGTGCCACATTAATGCCGCCGCCTTCACAATCGACGCCGCAGCCGAAACGGATTTCGTTGCGCGCGTCCTCTGTGACAACATGGCCGCAAAAGCTGCTGGAGTCGAAATTGCCGGTGCGGTGATGGTACTTAATTCCAAGGCGGAATGAGTAGCTGGTGGTTTTTTCCTCCCGCGCGTTCTCCGCCGTCACCAACAGTTTCATCGCGCTGACTTTCTGCTTCAGATGTTGCGCCAGATGACTGGCGTCATAACGGCGCACGAAGCAGGCGTAGGTCTTTTCGGCGAGCGGGCCCGCGAATATCCTGTTGTCGAAAGCTGCGGTCTTGGCGCTGTCGACGCCATCTTCGGCGTGACTGTGGCTAATTCCCGCGAGCATTGCGGCTGCGACAACTAGATGAACGGAGAATAAAATACGCTTCATGATCTGTTCAGCGAACGCAAGCGATCTATATGAAATGATACACGCCACCTCGATCGACGCGCCGACGATGCCGCGTCACGATGTGCTGACGGGTTTGACTTAGTCGCGGCAGAAGCCGGATGCGTTCAAACCTGTGGCAGTTCGTGGGCGTGAAGGAGCTGCGCGATGGCAGCCGAAAGGCGGTCAGAAAGGCATTTGCTGATGGCAGGGAAGCCTGGTCTTTGTCGGTCCTCCGGTAGAATCACGGATGTGGCGGACCAGCTACATGGTCAAGAAAGTAAATGACAAATCGCGTTTTTGATGAACTATTAGGCTGGCTGCTTGTTGATAAGGCAGCGGCTGCTTGCGCCGCGCATTGCGGAAGGGAGGCTGGCGAGTGTCCAATAGCTCCAGCATGCCGACCGTGATTCGAGGAACGTTTCGGCAAACCGGCTCGTTCTCGTAAGGCGGCGCAACATACCGTGGAGAGGGATCATGTACAACGATTCTCTGTTCAACGCTTTCGCTAGGTCGTTCGAGGCTCGAAGCCAGAGCGATATGTCGATGGCTGAATATCTCGAGTCGTGTCGAAGTGATCCGATGCGATATGCGAATGCGGCAGAACGACTACTGGCTGCGATCGGCGAGCCTCAGATGATCGACACGGCCAAGGACCCTCGCCTTGGCCGTATCTTTATGAACCGCACGATGCGCACCTATCCGGCATTCGCGGGCTTCTACGGCATGGAAGATACGATCGAGCGGCTCGTCGGCTTCTTCCGCCACGCCGCGCAAGGCTTGGAAGAGCGCAAGCAGATACTCTATCTGCTCGGACCAGTCGGCGGCGGCAAGTCATCGCTCGCCGAGCGGCTCAAGGCATTGATGGAAGTGCATCCGATCTACGTGCTGAAGGCCGGCGACGAGCTGAGCCCGGTGTTCGAAAGCCCGCTCAGCCTGTTCGATCCGGATCAGCTCGGGCCAATGCTGGAGGAGAAGTACGGCATTCCGCAGCGGCGCCTCACCGGGCTGATGAGCCCGTGGTGCTATAAGCGGCTCGAAGCTTTCGGCGGTGACATCTCGCAATTCCGCGTCGCCAAGATCCAGCCGTCTCGGCTGCGGCAGATCGCGGTCTCCAAGACCGAGCCGGGCGACGAGAACAACCAGGACATCTCCTCACTGGTCGGCAAGGTCGATATCCGCAAGCTCGAGACCTACGCGCAGAACGATCCCGACGCCTACAGCTATTCGGGCGGACTCAATCGCGCCAATCAGGGCATCCTCGAATTCGTCGAGATGTTCAAGGCGCCGATCAAGATGCTGCATCCGCTGCTCACGGCGACGCAGGAAGGCAACTATATCGGCACCGAGAATATCGGAGCGATCCCGTTCGGCGGCATCATCCTCGCGCACTCGAACGAGGCGGAATGGCAGAGCTTCAAGGCCAACAAGAACAATGAGGCCTTCATCGACCGCATCTGCGTCATCAAGGTGCCTTACTGCCTGCGGGTCACCGAGGAGCAGAAGATCTACGAGAAGCTGATCCAGGGTTCCGAGCTTGCCAGCGCACCTTGCGCGCCGGCGACGCTGGAGACCCTGGCACGCTTCTCGGTGATGTCGCGCCTGCGCAAGCACGAGAACTCGACGCTGTTCGCGAAGATGCGGGTCTATGACGGCGAGAGCCTGAAGGAATCCGATCCAAAGGCGCGCAGCGTCCTGGAATATCGTGATGCCGCAGGTGTTGACGAAGGCATGGACGGTGTCTCGACGCGCTTCGCGTTCAAGGTGCTCGCCGCCACCTTCAACCACGACACGATAGAGGTCGGGGCCGATGCCGTGCACCTGATGTACGTGCTCGAGCATTCGATCCGCCGCGAGCAACTGCCCGAGGAAGTCGAGAAGCGCTATCTCGAATTCATCAAGGCCGATCTCGCCCCGCGTTACGCGGAGTTCATCGGCAACGAGATCCAGAAGGCCTATCTCGAATCCTACTCGGATTACGGCCAGAACCTGTTCGATCGCTACGTCGATTACGCCGACGCCTGGATCGAGGATCAGGACTTCAAGGATCCCGACACCGGCCAGTTGCTCAACCGCGAGCTTCTGAACCAGGAGCTGACCAAGATCGAGAAGCCGGCCGGCATCGCCAACCCGAAGGATTTCCGCAACGAAGTCGTCAAATTCTCGCTGCGGTCGCGGGCGCATAATGGTGGTAAGAACCCGAACTGGACCTCCTATGAAAAGGTTCGCGACGTCATCGAGAAGCGGATATTCTCGCAGGTCGAGGATCTGCTTCCGGTCATCTCGTTCGGTTCGAAGAAGGACGGCGAGACCGAGAAGAAGCACGACGACTTCGTCGCGCGGATGGTGGAACGCGGCTACACCGAGCGCCAGGTCCGCCGTCTCGTCGAATGGTATATGCGCGTGAAGCAGGCTGGCTAAGGCGGATGCAAAGTGACGATGCATATTGTCGATCGGCGCCTGAATCCGGGCGGCAAGAGCCTTGAGAACCGACAGCGGTTCTTGAGGCGGGCCAAGGCCCTGGTTCAGGGAGCCGTCAAGAAGACGTCGCAGGACCGGGACATCAAGGATGTGCTGGAAGGCGGCGAGATATCGATACCGCTCGACGGCATGGACGAGCCGCGCTTCCGCCGCGAGGGTGGCACCCGCGACATGGTGCTGCCCGGCAACAAGAAGTTCATCGAAGGCGATATCCTGCCGCGTCCGAACCAGGGCGGTGGCCGCGGAACGGGGCCGGGCGAGGGCGACAGCGAAGATGCGTTCCGTTTCGTCCTGAGCCGCGACGAGTTCGTCAACCTCTTCCTCGACGATCTGGAATTGCCCGACCTCGCCAAGCGCAAGCTCGCGGAGGCAGAGAGCGAAGGCCTGCATCGCGCCGGCTACACCACCTCAGGTTCGCCTGCGAACATCTCGGTGAGCCGCACCGTCAAGCTCGCGCTGGCGCGTCGCGTCGCGCTGCGCCGGCCGCGGCCGGAGCAGATCGCCGAGCTCGAGGCGGAGGCGGCCGAGGCAGCGGAGCCGCGACGCTCCGAACTCTTGGCGCAGATCGCGGCGCTGAAGGCCAAGGCGAAACGGATCCCCTTCATCGATCCCATCGATATCCGCTACCGCCGTTTCGAGACCGTGCCGAAGCCGGTGGCGCAAGCCGTGATGTTCTGCCTGATGGACGTGTCGGGCTCGATGTCGGAGCACATGAAGGACCTGGCGAAGCGGTTCTACATGCTGCTCTACGTGTTCCTGAAGCGGCGTTATCGCCACGTCGAGATCGTGTTCATCCGCCATACCGATCGCGCCGAAGAGGTGGACGAGGATACATTCTTCCATGGACCGGCTTCCGGCGGCACGCTGGTGTCGAGCGCGCTGCAGGCGATGCACGATATCGTCCGCACCCGGTTTAGACCGGCTGAATGGAACATCTACGCCGCGCAAGCCTCCGACGGCGACAACATGACCTCCGACAGCCTCCTGACCGGACGGCTGCTCACGGAGCATATCCTCCCGGTCACCCAGTTCTTTGCCTATCTCGAGGTTGGCGAGGCCGCCAACTACACCTTCGACATGCCGGACTCCTCGCTCTGGACCCTTTACGAGCGCTTGCGCAACGAGGGCGCGCCGCTCGCGATGCGCAAGGTGAGCGAGCGCAGCGAGATCTTCCCGGTGTTCCAGGACCTGTTCAAGCGTCGCGGCAAGCAGGAGAAGGCCACGCCATGACGAAGACAGGTGAGCGGCTGTTCGACGGCGCCGACTGGGATTTCCGCACGCTGCAGCGCGTCCACGATGCCTGCGAGGAGATCGCGAAATCGGAGCTCGGCCTCGACGTCTATCCCAACCAGATCGAGGTCATCACCGCCGAGCAGATGCTGGACGCCTATTCGTCGGTCGGCATGCCCTTGTTCTACAAGCACTGGTCGTTCGGCAAGCATTTCGCTTTTCAGGAAGCGTCCTACCGCAAAGGATACATGGGACTGGCGTACGAGATCGTGATCAACTCCTCGCCGTGCATTTCCTACCTGATGGAGGAAAACACCGCGACCATGCAGACGTTGGTGATCGCGCACGCAGCCTTCGGCCACAACCATTTCTTCAAGAACAACTACCTGTTCAAGCAGTGGACCGATGCCGACGGCATCCTGGACTATCTCGAATTCGCCAAGGGCTATATCTCGCACTGCGAGGATCGCCACGGCCGGCGGGCGGTCGAGCATACGCTCGACGCCGCCCATGCCTTGATGTCGCACGGCATCGATCGCTATCCCGGCAAGAAGAAGCTCGACCTGCGCACAGAGGAGAAACGCGCCGGCGAGCGTCGCGCGCACGAAGAGAGCGCCTTCAACGATCTCTGGCGTACGGTGCCGACCGGACCCGCGAAGACCAGGGCCGCGCTGACCGCGGAGCGCCGCCGCATCCTGCTCGGGCTGCCGCAGGAAAACATCCTGTACTTCCTGGAGAAGACCGCGCCGCGGCTGCAGCCCTGGCAGCGCGAAGTGCTGCGCATCGTCCGCCACATCGCGCAGTATTTCTATCCGCAGAGCCAGACCAAGGTGATGAACGAGGGCACCGCGACCTACGTCCATTACAGCATCATGAACCGGCTGCACGAGCAGGGCCGCATTTCCGACGGCAATTTCCTTGAATTCCTGCAGTCGCACACCAACGTCGTGTTCCAGCCGGATTTCGACGATCCCCGCTTCTCCGGCTTCAATCCCTATGCGCTCGGCTTTGCGATGATGCAGGACATCGAGCGGATCGTGACCGAGCCGGAGGACGAGGATCGCGAATGGTTTCCTGACATCGCGGGCAGGGGCGATGTCATTGGCGTGCTGCGCGAGGTCTGGGCCAACTACCGCGATGAGAGCTTCATCGGCCAGTTCCTGAGCCCGCGGCTGGTGCGGCGTCTGCGCCTGTTCCATCTGCATGACGATCCCGCGGAGACCGCCGGCATCCGCGTCGATGCCATCCATGACGAGCGCGGCTATCGCCGCGTGCGCCGCGAACTGGCGCGGCAATACGATGTCGGCTTCATCGATCCCAACATCGAGGTCGTCGATGTCGACCTGGAAGGCGACCGCCGGCTGATGCTGCGCCACACCGTGGTCAAGGGATCGCAACTGGTAGAAACCGATGCGCGGCGCGTGCTGCAGCACCTCGCCGATCTCTGGAGCTACGACGTGGTTCTCACCGAGGTCGACACTCACGACAAGGTGTTGAAGGAATATGTCGTGAGCCCGCGCATCCTGCCCGCGGTGGCGTAGTTATTGCCGTAGCCCGGGTGAAGCGCGAGCGTAACCCGGGATCGCTCTCAAAGGCGGATGCTGATGTCCCGGGTTACGCGTTCCGCTCCACCCGGGCTACGAATTTACAATCCTCCACTTGCCTGAGATCACGATTGCGCGCGCCCAATTGCCGGCACGCGGAATTCTTGCGCGATTGCCTCATCTGGCGCGATTGGTATGGTGCGCGCGGTCAAGAAAACCAAAAAGGATTAGGACCGTGACAACTCGCAAATGTCTGGCGGGCGCTTTCGCCTCCGCCGCGCTCTCGATGCTGATGATGTCAGCTTCGCTCGGCGCCGAAACCACCATCAAGCTTGGAAACACCGCGCCCTACAGCGGGCCCGCATCGGCCTACAGCACGATTGCGCGCGCGGAAGCCGCGTATTTCCTGATGCTGAACGACCAGGGCGGCATCAACGGCCGCAAGGTCGAATTCGACAGCCTCGACGATGCCTATTCGCCGTCGAAGACGGTGGAGCAGACACGCAAGCTCGTCGAGCAGGATGAGGTGCTGGCGCTGTTCAGTTCCGTCGGCACCGCGCCCAACATCGCCGTTCAGAAATACCTGAACATCAAGCGCGTGCCGCAGCTCTTCGTCTCGTCGGGCGCGACGCGGTGGAACGAGCCGAAGCAGTTCCCCTGGACCGTCGGCTTCAACCCGACCTATGAGCTCGAAGGCAGGCTCTACGCCAAATACATTCTGCAGACCAAGCCGGACGCCAAGATCGCCGTGATCACGCCGAACGAGGACGCCGGCAAGGATTATCTGAAGGGCTTCAAGGAAGGGCTCGGCGAGCATGCCGGCCAGATCGTGTCGGAGACGACCTATCTGACCAGCGATCCCACCATCGACTCGCAGATGGTGTCGATGCGCGAGTCCGGCGCGGATGTGTTCTTCGCCGAGGCCACGCCGAAATTCGCAGCGCAAGCGCTGCGCAAGGCCGCCGGCATGGGCTGGAAGCCGCTGGTCATCCTGCCGACCGTCTCCAATTCCGTGTCCGCCGTGCTCGAGCCGGCCGGCCTGGAGAATGCGGTCGGTGTCGTCACCGGCCTGTACCTGAAGGATCCGACCGATCCGCGCTGGGCCGACGATCCCGCGCAGAAGGAATTCTCGGCCTGGATGAAGAAGTATCAGCCGAATGCCAGTCCCGGCGACCTCTTCAATGTGCAGGGCTATACGGTCGCCGGTGTGATGGCGGCGGTGCTGAAGAACTGCAAGGACGATTTCAGCCGCGACAACATCATCAAGCAGGCCACCAACCTCAACGGGCTCGAACTGCCGATGCTGCTGCCGGGCATCAAGGTGACCACCGAGCCGACCAACCTCACGCCGATCCGGCAGATTCAGATGGCACGGTTCGACGGCAAGTCATGGGTCCTGTTCGGCGACGTGCTGAGCGACAAGTAAGGGGCGCGCCGCAACTTGTAGGGTGGGCAAAGCGCAGCGTGCCCACCATCCACATTCGGTGCAAGAAAAGGTGGGCACGCTGCGCTTTGCCCACCCTACGGATCCGTAGCCCGGGTGAAGAGCAAGCGTAACCCGGGGACCGCCGGTAAACGCGGATGCAGATGCCCCGGGTTGCGCGTTCCGCTCCACCCGGGTACGGCGCTCAGCGCAGGCTGGCGTTGATCTTGTCCAGCGCGGCGGAGCCCGGGCAGAGCGCCTTGGCGTCGAGCGTATTCAGCGGCGTGTCCACCGTGTTGAGATGGGCGTGCAGATCCTCGGCTTCCGGATCGACGTACAACAGCCCGGTGACGATCTGGCCTTTGGCGGCGTGTTTCTGCAGGAAGGTCATCGCCCCCAGCCGGTCATGCGGATCGTAATCGGCATCGAGCTTGCGCAGCGCGATCCTCGAGCCGTCGTGCTGCTCGACCACCTGCACGGTGCCGGGCGCATAGTCGACATGGATCGGCTCGCGGCCGACCAGCACGTCGAGCCGGTTCACGGCGTCGTTGTGCTCGCGGACATAGTCGAAACTCTTGGTCGAGCCGGCGTGATTGTTGAAGGCGATGCAAGGGCTGATGACGTCGATGAAGGACGCGCCCTTGTGCTGGATCGCGGCCGCGATCAGCGGCACGAGCTGGCTCTTGTCGCCGGAGAAGCTGCGCGCCACGAAGGTCGCGCCCAATTGCAGCGCGATCGCGACCAGGTCGATCGCGTTGTCGGTATTGACCACGCCCTTCTTCGATTTTGAGCCGCGGTCGGCGGTCGCCGAGAACTGGCCCTTGGTCAGGCCGTAGACGCCGTTGTTCTCGACGATATAGGTCATGTTGACGCCGCGGCGGATCGAATGCGCGAACTGGCCGAAGCCGATCGAGGCGCTATCGCCGTCGCCGGAAACGCCGAGATAGATCAGGTCGCGGTTGGCGAGGTTGGCGCCGGTCAAGACCGACGGCATGCGGCCATGCACCGAATTGAAGCCGTGCGAATTGCCGAGGAAATAGTCCGGCGTCTTCGATGAGCAGCCGATGCCGGAGATCTTCGCCACGCGGTGCGGCTCGATCGAGAGCTCGTAGCAGGCTTCGATGATGGAGGCGGTGATTGAGTCATGGCCGCAGCCGGCGCACAGCGTCGAGATCTTGCCCTCGTAATCGCGGTGGGTATAGCCGAGCTCGTTCTTCTTGAGGCCGGGATGATGGAATTTCGGCTTTGCAATGTAGGTCATGACAGCACCTGCGGTCCCTGCCTCGTCATGGCCGGGCTTGACCCGGCCATCCACGTCGTGACCGGGAAAAAGGAAGTCGTGGATGCCCGGGACAAGCCCGGGCATGACGCCGGAGAAATCAAAACATAGGTCATGACACGGCCTTGCGCAGAGGGGTCACCTTGAGATGGTCCTGGTGGTCGCCGATCGCATTCGCGATGAAGCGTGCGGTGATCGGCGTGCCGTCATAATGCAGGATCGGCACCAGCCGCACCGGGTCGATGCCGTTCTCGTTGACGATCAATTGCCGGAGCTGCGCGTCGCGGTTCTGCTCGACGACGTAAACGAAATCGTGGTCGGCGATGAAGCTCGCGACGCTGGAGTGGAACGGGAAGGCCCGGATGCGCAGCCGGTCCAGATGGTGGCCGCGCGCGTCCAGAATCTCGATCGCCTCGTCCATCGCCGGCGCGGTCGAGCCGAAATAGATCACGCCATATTTGGTCGGCTTGGCCGCGTTGGCCTGCAACGGCCGCGGCACCAGGTCCTGCGCGGTCTCGAACTTGCGCACCAGGCGCTGCATGTTGTCGGCGTAGACCGGGCCTTCCTCCGAATAGCGCGCATAGCGGTCGCGCGAGGTGCCGCGGGTGAAGTACGAACCCTTGGTCGGATGCGCGCCGGGATAGGTGCGGTACGGGATGCCGTCGCCGTCGACGTCGAGATAGCGCCCGAAATCGCGGCCTTCTTCCAGCATCTCCCTGGTCATCACCTTGCCGCGGTCATACTGCCGCGCATCGTCCCAGCGGAGCGGCCGGCACAGCCGATGGTTCATGCCAATATCGAGATCGAGCATCACGAAGATCACGGTCTGCAGCCGCTCGGCGAGATCGAAGGAGGTCGCGGCAAACTCGAAGGCCTCGGCCGGATCTTCCGGAAACAGCAGCACATGCTTGGTGTCGCCATGCGAAGCATAGGCGCAGGCGATGATGTCGCATTGCTGGGTGCGCGTCGGCATGCCGGTCGAAGGACCGGCGCGCTGCACGTTCATGATCACGGCTGGAATCTCGGCGAAGTAGGACAGGCCGATGAATTCCGTCATCAAGGAGATGCCGGGGCCGGAGGTCGTGGTGAAGGCGCGCGCGCCGTTCCAGGAGGCGCCGATCACGATGCCGATCGAAGCGAGCTCGTCCTCGGCCTGCACGATCGCGTATTTCGCCTCGCCGGTTTCCGGATCGTGCCGCAGCTTCTTGCAGTGGTTGGTGAAGGCTTCGGCGAGTGAGGATGACGGCGTGATCGGGTACCACGCGCAGACCGTGGCGCCGCCATAGACCGCGCCGAGCGCGGCGGCACTGTTGCCTTCCAGGAAGATTCGGTCACCGACCTTGTCGGCCTTCTTGACCCTGAGCCCGATCGGGCATTTCAGGTTCTGCAGCGCCCAGTCGCGGCCGAGATGCAGCGCATGGACGTTGGAGGAGAGCAGCTTCTCCTTGCCTTTGTACTGCTCGCCGATCAGTTGCTCGATCAGCTTCGGATCCATGTCGAGCAGCGCGGACAGCGCGCCGAGATAGATGATGTTCTTGAACAGTTGGCGCTGGCGCGGATCGGTGTAGGTCGAGTTGGTGATCGCGGTCAGCGGGACGCCGATCACGGTGATGTCGGCGCGGAATTTCGACGACGGCATCGGCTTGGTGGAATCGTAGAACAGATAGCCGCCGGGCTCGATCGAGGCGACATCCTTGTCCCAGGTCTGCGGGTTCATCGCCACCATCATGTCGACGCCGCCGCGGGCGCCGAGATGGCCGGCTTCAGTCACCCGCACCTCATACCAGGTCGGCAGGCCCTGGATGTTGGAAGGGAAGATGTTGCGTGGTGAGACCGGCACGCCGTGGCGCAGGATCGCGCGCGCGAACAGTTCGTTGGCGCTCGCCGAACCCGAGCCGTTAACGTTGGCGAAGCGGACGACGAAGTCGTTTACGCTGCTGATCGGGCTTTGGACTGACATGTTGATCCCGCGTGAACCATATCGATGAGGTATTTCTGCATGTCCCAGGCGCCGGTCGGGCAGCGCTCGGCGCACAGCCCGCAATGCAGGCAGACGTCTTCGTCCTTCGCCATGATGCGGCCGGTCTTCAAGCCGTCGGCGACATAGAGCGCCTGGTCGTGATGCGGTGAGGGCGCTTTCAGCCGCTGCCGCAGATCATCCTCCTCGCCGTTCTCGGTGAAGGTGATGCAATCCATCGGGCAGATGTCGACGCAGGCGTCGCATTCGATGCAGAGCGGCGCGGTGAACACTGTCTGCACGTCGCAGTTCAGGCAGCGCTCGGCCTCGCCGAGTGCGAGCTTGAGGTCGTAGCCGAGCTCGACTTCGGCGCGGATGTCCTTCAGCGCGATCACCTTGTCGCGATGCGGCACCTTGAAGCGCTTGTCGGTGGAGATGTCGTTGTCATAGCTCCACTCGTGAATGCCCATCTTCTGCGAAGAGATGTGCACCTCCGGCAGCGGGCGCTCGTTGATGTCCTCGCCGGACAGCATCTTATGGATCGACAGCGCGGCGTCATGGCCATGCGCCACCGCCCAGATGATGTTCTTCGGGCCGAATGCAGCGTCGCCGCCGAAGAACACTTTCGGATTGGTCGACGCGAAGGTCTTCGGATCGACCTTCGGCATGTGCCATTTGTCGAATTCGATGCCGCAATCGGCCTCGATCCAGGGGAAGGCGTTTTCCTGGCCGACCGCGACCAGCACGTCGTCGCAGGCCACGGTCTCGTCCGGCGCGCCCGACGGCACCAAATTGCGCCGGCCCTTGGCAT
Organism: Bradyrhizobium sp. Arg237L; assembly: GCF_029990105.1. NCBI lineage: Bacteria > Pseudomonadati > Pseudomonadota > Alphaproteobacteria > Hyphomicrobiales > Nitrobacteraceae > Bradyrhizobium > Bradyrhizobium sp. Arg237L. The sequence continues at coordinate 74,268 of NZ_JAQMIL010000025.1, forward strand.
CGTATTCGGCCTTCACCTTCTGGAAGGTGACGCCGGTGAGCTTGCCGTTGTCGTGGGTGAAAGCAATCGGGACCATGTAATTGAGGATCGGGATGTCCTCGTGGAGCGCGTCTTCCTTCTCCCAGGGGGAGGCCTTCATCTCGTCGAAGCCGGAGCGGACGATCACTTTCACGTCCGCCCCGCCGAGCCGGCGCGCGGTGCGGCAGCAATCCATCGCGGTGTTGCCGCCGCCGAGCACGATCACGCGGCGGCCGATTTTCTCGACATGGCCGAACGACACTGAGGACAGCCAGTCAATGCCGATATGGATGTTGGCGGCTGCTTCCTTGCGGCCGGGGATGTCGAGCTCGCGGCCGCGCGGCGCACCGGAGCCGACGAAGATCGCGTCGTAGTTTTCGGACAGCAGTTGCTTCAGGCTGTCGATGCGATGGCCACCCTTGAACTCGATGCCGAGGCCCAGGATGTAGTCGGTTTCCTCGTCGATCACCGAATCCGGGAGCCGGAATTTCGGGATCTGGCTTCGCATCATGCCGCCGGCCTTGGGATCCTGGTCGAACACGGTGCAGTGATAGCCGAGCGGGGCAAGGTCGCGCGCCACCGTGAGCGAAGCGGGGCCGCCACCGATCAGCGCGATGCGCCTGCCGTTCTTCGGCCCGGGCCGTGGCAAACGGTGCTTGATGTCGTCCTTGAAATCGGCCGCGACGCGCTTCAGGCGGCAGATCGCGACCGGATTCTCCTCGACGCGGCCGCGGCGGCACGCCGGCTCGCATGGACGGTCGCACGTACGCCCCAGAATGCCGGGGAACACGTTGGACTTCCAGTTGATCATGTAGGCGTCGCTGTAACGCCCCTCTGCAATCAAACGGATATATTCGGGAACCGGTGTATGTGCGGGGCAAGCCCATTGGCAGTCGACTACTTTGTGAAAGTAGTCCGGCGCCGAGATATCAGTCGGTTTCATTCCTACCTTATCCGCGCGGAACCCAAAGTCAGATGCGCGGCCTTATCTTTGCCTGCGAACGCTCAACGGACGGGCGTTCTTCTGGTTTTCCAATTGCATCATAGACGTCTCTTATTAGAGCCATTCCAGATCGGGCACACAAGCCAATTCTGCGCGACATCAGGCATTCGCGCGCTGCAGCTACGCGTATGGCGTTGGGCTCAATGAAGATTATGCGGCGGTGCAACAATTCGTGACACCGCCGGCGCAGATCACGCGCGAGGCAGGTCGCTTTTGGCGAGGTCCCACATCAGCCGGTAAATGCCGCTGGAGATCACCAGCGGCTTGTAGGCGGCGTTGTCAGCCACCAGCGCCGCAGCCGCCGGGACGGCCTTCACATCGGTGGCGTCGATCAGCACGAACCAGTCGCCGGCGCCCGCGGCGGCATTCGACGCATCTGATGTCAGCGGTTTCGACAGGGCAGGGTCGTTTTCGATCAAGTGGATGGAGATGATCCCATCGAGCTTGGCGGGGTCGAGCCGGTCCCGTAGCGCTTCGCGCAGCCTCTCTTTGCCATCGCCCGGCGGACGAAGCCGGATGATGCCGAGTGCTGCGCCGCGGCCGGTGCCACGGCTGATGGTGATGCGCGCGACGCCGCGGATCATGTTCTTGAAGCGCGCGATCTTGGCCCTGGACCATTCGGTCTGGTTGGCGAGTGCGATGCGGTAGGCCGGGCTGTCCAACACCTCGAAGGTCTCGGTCGAGTAGAGGCTCAGATATTTCGGCTTGCCCTCATGTGCGACGTAGCGACGCGCCTCCAGGAAGCCGTCGATGGCCACGCGCTCCTCCAGATGCTCGCGGTCATACCAGCGATTGAAATCGGCCTCGTCGGCGGGATCGATATCCATCGACGTCAGCAGCATGCCTTTTCCGGCCAAGGGCATTGTTGTTCTCCAGTTTCAGGTTCAGCGGACGGAATTACTGTCCGCCAATTCAGCCGTTCGGTAGCCCTGCTTTGCGCATACCTTCGGCGATCCGTGCGCGCTGCGCGAGGCAGGTCGAGTTGTCTGTCGGCGCACAGGCGTGGAAGTGGGAGATAGTGAAATTGGGATCGATGGCCAGTCCCGCCTGGACTGAAGCCCGCGCTTCCTCGATCCGCCCGAGATGAGCCAACGCCGCGGCGAGATAGACGTGAACGAATGCGGCGACATTCCGATTGGTCTCGATGGACCGCTTGAACCAGTAGGCGGCAGCTTCATCGGCCGCAAGATATGACTGAGCGACACCCGCATTAGTCGTCCAGGTGAACGCTCTATTGTCACGGGGAGAAAGCCGAAATGCCTGCATGATGTAGGCTTCAGTTTCCTCGGCCCGACCGAGATAACATTTGCCAAGCCCGATCCAGCCGTAAGCGGTGGCCAGATTTCGATCCAGCGCCAACGCGCGCTCACATTGGGCGATGCCCTGAGCGGCACGTTTGGTAAAAATCTGGACGACGCCAAGGAGGCAATGCGCCATCGCGTGGTTGGGCACGTGCGCAAGGACCTTGGTCAAAGACTTTTCGGCGGCCAGGAGCCGTGCGGCCCGGTCGCCAGTCTGCATGGACGTTCCCCGCATGGCATCGACAAACGCCATGCCAACCATCGCTTCAACGTTGCCGGCGTCCAGGCCGAGGGCCTGTTCGAAAAATTGGCGCGCTTGCGACAGGTTTGCGGGGTCCGAGCCTCGGTGCACACTCGCCATGCCCTGGAAATACAGGTCCATCGAATCCGGATGCGGCGCCCGCGCCGCTCGCCGCGCCTCGGCCGTGACCAGCTCTGTTCCCAACTGATTGGCAAGACGCGCGCCAATCTCATCCTGCATGTCGAAGAGATCGGCGATCGGCTTGTCGAAGCGTTCCGCCCATAGATGATTGCCGCTTTCGGCATCAATGAGCTGGACGTTGATACGCATGCGGCTTCCGCTACGCTGTACGGAACCCTCGAGGACATAGCGAACGCCGAGTTCTCGACCGATCTGCTTCAGATCGACGTGCTTGCCCTTGTAGGAGAAAGCGCTGTTGCGGCCGATCACGAAGATCCCGACCATGCGCGACAAATCCGTGGTCAGGCTCTCGGTCACGCCGTCGGCGAAATATTCCTGCTCGGGATCAGGACTCAGATTAGTGAACGGCAAAACGACCAGCGAGGGTTTATCAGGAGTGGCAAAGCCTGGTTTCGGCGAGCCGCCCGGCACCATTGCGCCCGCCGGTCCAGCCGTTTCGTGCACCGTGCCGATGAAACGGACACCCTTGCGCGGAAAGGTCCTGATGAGGCGCTGTTCGTCTCCGGAATCGCCAATCGCCTTGCGCGCAGCATTCAGGCGTGTGGTTAGGGCCACATCCGAAACGACGCGGCCTTGCCAAATGGCACTTATGAGATCGTCCTTGCTGACAACGCGGTCCCGGTTGCCGATCAGATAGCCGAGCAAGTCGAATACCTTCGGCGCAACAGCGATGACATCCGTGCCGCGACGCAGCTCGCGCCGGGCGGTGTCAAATGAAAAATCTTCAAAAAAATAGCGCAAGCGACTTGTCCGCACGGCCAATGGTGGAAGTGTCCAAGCCTGCTCGCAAGAGTAAGCCGACGATAAGGAAAAAGTAAGCCGGTGGCCAAGTCTATCTATCCTGGCCGTGGTACATCCAAAGGTAGAATTCGTCCCAGTGGGACTAGGTCGGGGGAGACAGTTGATGATCACACGTCGTGACTTGTTGACAGTGTCGGCGGCCGGTGTCGCGTTCTCCGCCGCGGATCCCGTGCAGCGGGCCATCGCACAACCACTCGCAAGAACCGTCCATATACTGACGGGCTTCACGCCGGGGTTGCAGGACGCCCTGGCAAGGCTCGTTGCCGGCCAGATGAAGGATTATGCGGAAACGATCGTGGTCGAGACCCGGCCTGGCGCGGCCGGTCGTGTCGCCGTCGAGGCGGTGAAGACTGCTGACGCCGACGGAACGGTTATGCTGTTCGCGCCGCTTGGATTCATGATGCTCTTTCCGCACGTCTACAAGACGCTCGCATACGAGCCGCGGGATTTCACCCCGGTGTCGACCGTCGCCTCGACCCCGACCTTGCTGACGGTAGGTCCGAAGGTGCCGGGTGACGTGAGGACCCTTGCAGATTTCGTCGCCTGGTGCCGCGCCAACCCAAAGCAGGCCACCTACGGCACGGCGGGTGCCGGCACCGCGCTGCATTTCCTTGGTGCGATGCTGGGCCGCACCGCGGGCTTTGATTTTCTTCACGTGCCCTATCAAGGCAATGGCGCGATCCAGGATTTGGTCAAAGGAGAGATCGCATCGGCCATCATGCCGGTCGGCAGCTCGTTGGGCCTTGTCCGATCCGGAGAGCTTCGGGCGCTGGTGACCACCGGGCCGCGCCGCAGCCCATTTCTTCCCGATGTGCCGACGGTGGCGGAAGCCGGTTATCCCTCGCTTGAGGACCTCACCTGGTACGGGTTTTTCGTTCCCGCGAAGACGCCGGCGAATATCGTCGAGCGCCTCAATAGTTCCATCCAGGCCGCCCTTCGCATCGACGAGGTAAGGTCCGGCATGGCAAAATTGGCAGTCGAGCCCGACGCGATCGCGATGGGCGACTTCGCCCGGCTGATCACATCCGAATCCGAACGTTGGAAAGCGATCGTGCAAGCAACGGGATTCACTCCGACCAATTGAAGATTCCGATGGCGGACCGGCTGCAGTCCCCAGGCCTCTCATCTTGTTGGAGGAACACATGAGCGGATCAGAATCGATATTCGATCTCGTGCAGTCCCACCGTATCACGGCGGTGATCTATGCCGCCGCCAAGCTCGATCTCGCGGAGGCGATCGGACATGATGCAAGATCGGCGGCCGAGCTCGCCCGGTTGGTGTCCGCCGACGAAAGCGCGCTGCGCAGGCTGCTCGTTGGCCTGACAACGATTGGAGTCTGCAACCGAGCCGGCGGAGACAGGTTTACGATCACCGACCTCGGCCGACAGCTTGATCGGAATGCCAATCCATCTTTCAAGGACTGGGTTCTCTTCGAAGGCGAAGTTCTCGCGCGATCCTGGGCCGGCCTTGTCGATTCCGTTCGCTCCGGGAAGACCGCGACCGAGATGCGGGGAGAGGGACATAATCGCTATGCCGTGATGGGCAGCTCGCCGGAACTTGTGGCCCGTTTCAATGCTGCGATGGTCAGTCTGACGCGAAGCCTGGTTCCAAAAATCGTGCAGGCATACGATTTCTCGACCGCGCGTGTCGTCATGGATATCGGCGGCGGCTCCGGCGAGCTGATCGCCGGCGTGCTGCTGCACAACCCGAATCTTAAGGGAATAGCGTTCGATCTCGCACGCTGCGAGAAAGAGGCTCAAGAGCATTTTAATCGGGTTGGCATCGCCGACCGCTGCCGGTTCGTCGCCGGCGATTTCTTCGAGGCGGTCCCGCGCGGCGCCGACACAATCCTGATGAAGAGCATCCTCCATAATTGGAGGGACGATCGGAGCAAGATCATCCTGAGCAAGTGCCGGGATGCGCTTGCAGCGGGGGGCAAGCTGATCATCATCGAGCGGATCATGCCGGAGCTTCCCACAACGGCCGCTCAAGATCGCGAGCGCGCCATGAGCGACCTCAACATGCTGCGGGAACCGGGCGGCTTGGAGCGCACCGAAGCGCAGTACCGGACCCTTGCCGAGTCGGCCGGCTTCATCTTTGCGGGACTCTCCAGCGCTGGCTCGTTCAGCCTGATTCAGTTCGACAAGATCACGAATTGATCTCTGTTCGGCAACTGCGCTCCCTGGTCAACCAGGGGGCGCAGTCGTCCTTACGCTCGATTCCCGAGTGGCAACCACACTCCGGCTTTTAATAGCACGCCCACGGAGTCCGATAGTTTTGCATGCTGCAGTTATTGTTCAAAGTGCAGCGAAGACCATCCCTGGTACAGGGGTCGCAACCATCGGTGCAGTATCGGACTTCCGACGGCTGCGCCGGATTAGACGGCTGCCCCGAATTGGACGGTTGCTTCGGGTTCGACGGCTGCTTGGGGTTTGATGGTTGCCCCGGGTTCGACGGCGTAGCAATGGGCTGCAGACGAACGCCGGTACTCGCGCTCCACCACAGAGCGCCCCTTTGGAAGTCCTGCCGCCTGATCCCTGATCCCTGATATTCTTCATATTCGTTACCGGTCGGATAGCCGAGCGAGCTGCGCTCATAACCCATCTCCGCCCATTTCTGTCGTATTGCGCCGTAAATCTCGACCGCACCGGTCTGAGCCGTCCAATATATCGAGGCCTCCGGTTTTCCTCGCAAATGAAGCGCGCGAAAATGGTTATACCGACCGGCGCCATCGGGCGTTCCCATTTCGTCTGTTATCGGATAGCCCAGGTTGCGCTCCCATCCGAGCTGAGCCCATTTTCCCCTGATCGCGCCGTAGATCGCATGGCTCCCGGTTTCGGGCGTCCAATAGATTGAGGCTTCCGGTTTCCCCGGCACGTGAAGAGCGCGAAAATGGTTATAGCGACCGACGCCATCGGGCGTGCCCGTTTCGTCTGTGATTGGATAACCCAGGAAGCGCTCCCATCCGAGCTGCGCCCATTTTCCCCTGATCGCGCCATAGATCGTGTGCGCAGCGGTCTCGGGCGTCCAGTAGATTGAGGCTTCCGGTTTGCCGGACACGTGAACGGCGCGGAAATGGTTGAACCGGCCGACGCCATCTGGTGTCTTCGACTCGTCGACGATTGGATAGCCGTAATTCTCAAATCCTGCCTGGGCCCACTTTTGACCGATGTTTCCCCAAACCGCGTTGGCGCCGGTTTCGGGATGCCAGTAGATAAAGCCATGCACGAAGCGATTGAAGCGACCGCCATACCGAGCATCCGCTTCATCCGAAAGCGCGCCTCCAACCGGGCCCCCTTCGCTCCCCAGTGCCCGCCACTTGTCTCCAATCGCGCCGTACACCGCGAAAGCATAGGCCGCTGACGCAAACAGCAGACTGGTCATGATGAAACCGAGCAAGTGTTTCTTCCCACCCATTTGATCCTCCTCAGATTTCCAGGTGTTTTCCAGGTGCCATCGCGCAAGGGGTGGAATTGTCGCACCCAGCAACAAGGGAATTGATCTCACAGGTTAAGTATTGGCGCATCGAACGTTCGTCTTATGCTATTCACCTTTCGGTTGTATGCGTTGAGTTTCTTTTTTATACAACTTTTACGGGTGATCGGTGATGGCGCGAGCGGATGCGATTCTTGCAGCGGTCCAGCGAATCCACGAAGCGCCGCTCACCCCCGACGGCTGGACGTGTGCGTTGCCGTCAATAGCGAGCGCCTTGCGCAGCGAGCACAGCATTTTCCTGGCCCAGGACGCGAGCCGGGCGGCCGAGTTCGTTGTCGGCTTCGGGATGAGCTCCGAGCAGACCGCAGGCTTTACCGCAGCGGCCGGCCCCGGCTCCGCGTTCTGGGAGATCATCCGTGCGCTGCCGGTCGGGTCCGTGGCGCCAACTTCCGCACTTCTACCCGACCGCGAGTACGCCCGGACAACTTTCTATAACGAAGGCGTCCGGCCGTTGGGCGCATTTCACGGCCTGCTGGTCTCGCCGCTGCGCACGCCACAACGGTTTGTCCATCTCTCCACCGGCCGCCGGCTGGGCCGTCAGGATTTTGACGCCGACGATATCGCAGCACTGCGCACGCTGGTGCCGCATCTCGTGACCGCGCTAAACGTGGCCCACAAGTTGGCCGCGGCCGAACTGCGTGCGGCTGGAGCGCGGGCTGCGCTCGATCGATTGGAGGTCAGTGTCATCCTGGTCGATGCTGCGGCGAGAATTTTGTTCGCGAACCGGAGCGCGGAAGCGATTCTCTCCGGCAATGACGGCCTCGGCGTCGATCGAGACGGCGTCCGCGCGTGCAGCCGCAACATAACCCGCGTCTTGCATCGTCTGATCGCAAGTTGCGCGGACGCCACGACGATCAATGGCGAACCCGGCGGAAGCATTGAGCTCCCGCGTGGTGAGGGGTGCAGGCCCCAGCACGTTGTCGTCGCGCCGTTTCGAGCGAACGCGGAGCAGATCGATACGGCCTGGTTCGGCACCGCGCTGCCTGTGGCGATCCTCATCGTCACCGATCCCGAACGAGAGCGGCGTATGCGAAAGGAGCACTTACGTCGTCGGTTCGGGCTCACCTCGGCGGAGGCGGACGTCGCCCTTGAGATTCTCGAGGGCGACGGGCGCGCCGCATCCGCTGCTAGGCTCGGCATCGCGGCCACAACGGTCAGGGCACATCTAAGCCATATCTTCGAGAAGACCGGCGTGCACAGGCAGGCCGAACTTGTTCGACTGCTGATGCAGGGCGAGCACGAACTGACGAACGCCGCTGGCAAATCAAGAAGGTCAGGCCGTTGATCCATGATCGGCAATTGATGCATCATGGATCGCCGTCACTGCATCGACCGACGTTAAAGTCTCGCGAGCCAAGCCTCCAGGCGGGTTGGTCCAAGCCGGGCTGTGCCGCTGGGCGTCAGCGAGGCATCGTCGATCGGCGCGCCATAATACTCTGCGGTTGGATCGCCGAAAACGAGCCGGCTGTCGCCTGATGCCTTCAGGCGGCGCGCAACGAATTCATTGAAGGGCGCCTTCTCTGGGCCAGCAATGTCGATCGTGGCGTTCAGCGGCTGCCCGATCGCAACCTCCGCCAGGCAATCAACGACATCGTCGGCCGCGATCGGCTGGAACAGGGCCGACGGAACGACAATCCTGTTCCCGATCGCTCCGGTTTCGGCGATGGCGCTCAGGAATTCGAAGAACTGGGTCGCGCGGACGATGGAGTAGGGAACGCCGGACGATTTGACCAATGTCTCCTGCGCGACCTTGGCACGAAAATAGGCAATATCCGGCGAGCGGTCGGTCCCGACAATCGATAGCGCGACGTGATGCGTCACGCCGGCTGCGGTTTCCGCAGCAACGAGATTGCGGGTAGAACGCTCGAAGAAATCGAGCACTGCGGCGGGTTCCCAGGATGGCGAATTGGAAACGTCCACCACGACCTGCGCGCCGGTGAGTGCTGCCGCGAGCCCTTCTCCCGTCACCGCGTTCACGCCCGACCGCGGAGAGGCCGGCACGGCCTCGTGTCCCTGTTGGCTGAGCTTTGCAACCAGCTTCGATCCGATCAGTCCGGTGCCGCCGATGACGATGATCTTCATGACACTCTCCCTCAGCGTTTGACGAAGGCGAGCAGTTCCGGATTGACGACTGGGACGGCTCGCCAACAGGGTGCGCAAATATCTCACGAGCCGTTGCATCCAGCAACTCTCGGGAGCGATGATGGAAGATCGAGTCAAATGTGGTACTGCGAACCCTGATCTCAGAAGGGCTGAGAGCCGAAAGTGGCGGCTAGTATCTTGGCAAGCAACAATGGAATACGAAGCCGCGATAGGTAGCTCAGGTGTGTTGGAAGCGCTCCGCGCCTTCGATCCGCGCGTGGTCGGGACTCTTCCCCTGGCGCTCTCCGTGCCGGGAAGCGATATCGACATCATCTGCCACGCATTCGACCCGATGGCCTTTGCCGAGGCGATCTGGAGACAATTCCAAGCCTGCGACGGCTTTCGTCTCTATCAGTGGACCTCCTCGGGACGGCCGGTGGTCGCTCGCTTCGAATGGAGCGGATGGCCCTTCGAGGTGTTCGGGGACTCTCGGCCGGTGGGGCAGCAGCACGGCTGGTTGCATTTCGAGATCGAAAGAAGATTGCTGGCTCTCGATGACGGACGCCTCCGGAAGGCTGTCCTTCAGCAAAGGTCGCTGGGGATCAAGACCGAGCCCGCCTTCGCAGCCGTCCTTGGGATAGACGGCGATCCCTATCGCGGCGTGCTCGAACTTGCTTCGGGGACCGACATTCAGTTGCGCGCTCGGCTGAACTCACTGTGAGGATTCGTCCGGCGCGCCAATGATGAGCCGCTCTGTTACCGCTGTAGTCCAAATTCCATCGCCTTCGTCGGACCGATGGCGCATGCTTGGACGACGCAGGATAACAAGCAGGAGAAGCAAGTGCCCTACGCGGACGTTAACGGTCAGCGGCTCTATTACGAGGACACCAGCGGATCCGGCCCGGCGATTGTCTTCTCGCACGGACTGTTGCTTGACGGCACCATGTTCTCGCCGCAGATGATGGCGTTCCGGGAAAGGTACCGCTGCATCGTGTGGGACGAGCGCGGGCACGGGAAGACTGCCACGGAAACATTGCCGACCTTTTCTTACTACGATTCCGCAAACGATCTCGACGCACTCCTTGCGTTTCTCGGTATCGAGAGCGCCATTCTCGTCGGCGTCTCTCAGGGCTCCTTCCTGAGTATGAGATGCGCCCTGATGCATCCTGAGCGCGTCCGTGCCCTGGTCTTGATCGCAACGCAGGCAGGCGTAGACGACCCGAAAACACTTGCGAGCTATCGTGCGCTGCTTGGCGCATGGATCGCAGGCAAGCTACCGGACGAAATCGCCACCACGGTCGAGCATATCATTTTCGGTCCCAACTGGCCTGGCGCCTCCGCATGGAAGGAAAAATGGCGCGCCATGACGGCGCCAAATCTCTTGAGCTGTCTCGACACGCTCGCTCGCCGAGACGATATCAGCGACAAGATCTCCTCGATCCGCGTCCCCACACTTGTCATCCATGGCGATACCGATGCCGCCATTCCACTCGCCAGGGCGCAAGCCATGAAGGCAGCAATCCCCAATGCGGAACTGATCGTGATTGCGGGCGGTCACTCCGTCAACATGACCAACCCAGGCCCCGTGAACGCAGCCATCAAGGACTTCCTTGAACGACATCCTCTCGTCTCTTGAACGCCGAAGGCGTGAAACGGACATGCCAGAGGGCTTCTGAGAGTACACTTGATCCAGTCCGAGACCGCGGCTGAACGCTGCGGCTTTGGGTTGTTCTCGACAAAACTCAAGCAGCGATCATTTGCGGCGGTAGCGAAGCGCATCGACCAGCAGCGAGAACGCCGGCGATGGCTGCCGGCGGCTCGGATAATAGAGGTGATAGCCGGAGAACGGCGGGCACCAGTCCGACAGGACGCGCACAAGCTGGCCGCTCGACAGGTACGGCTGCACATGCCCCTCGGTCAGATAGGCGAGCCCGAAGCCTTTCAAGGCGGCGCTGAGCAGTGCGCCGGCGCCGTTGAAGACAAGCTGGCCCTCGACGCGCACATTCACTTCACGCCCGTTCTTCTCGAATTCCCAGGCATAGAGGCTGCCGCCATGCGTAGGCAGGCGCAGGTTGATGCAGTTGTGATGGGTCAGATCCTGCGGCGTCCGCGGCCGCTTCCGGTTGGAGAAGTAGGAGGGCGCGCCCACGACCGCCATGCGCAGGTCCGGACCCACACGCACGGCGATCATGTCCTTTGCCACCAATTCGCCCGGCCGAATCCCGGCGTCGTACTGGGCCGCGACGATGTTGGTGAGACCGTAGTCGATCAGGACTTCGACCTTTATATCCGGATAGTGCGGCAAGATGTTAGCCAAGGCAGGCATCAGGATCGCATCCGCGGCATGTTCCGTGGCGGTGATCCGGATCGTGCCTGCCGGCTTCTCGCGCAGTTCGCCCAAGGCCGCCAGCTCGACGTCCATCTCGTCGAACTTGGGCCCGATCTTCAGGAACAGCCGTTCGCCGGCCTGAGTTGGTGTGACGCTCCGGGTCGTGCGGTTCAGCAACCTGACACCCAAACGCTCTTCCAGGCCGCGGACGATCTCACTGAGCGTCGGTTGGGAGATCCCGAGCTTTGCCGCCGCCCTGGTGAAGCTCCGCTCCCGCGCCACCGCCAGAAAGGCAAGTAGATCGCTCGCGTTCTCGCGGTCCATTTATAGGTAGCTCCGATAAATCTGATCGGATTTTATCATCTAATACCTGGATGCCCAAAGCGCTACGTTCGCATGCGATCGCTGGCCCAGCCATCCGCTACCGAGGAGAGTTCTCCATGAGAGTGCTCGCAGCCGCCGCCGTCTCACTCTGTCTGATGGCTCAGGCTTCGGCCCAGACGCCCGCAACCAAGGGAGCAAATACGATGCCCACGCCCCAAGACATTCGGGCGGTCGCGCCCGCCCTCGAAAATTACGCGCAAGGCGTTGTGCTTGGCGATCTCTGGAAGCGACCCGGCCTCTCGGCGCGTGATCGCAGCATCGTGACCGTCGCCGCCCTCATCGCCCGGGCTCAGACGGTCGAGCTGCCATACTATCTCAATCTCGCGATCGACAGTGGCGTGAAGCCGTCGGAACTTTCGGAGATCATCACGCATCTGGCGTTCTACACCGGCTGGGCGAATGCAATGGACGCGCTCCCGGCGGCGCAGGAAGTCTTCAGGAGCCGCAACATCGGAGCCGATGAGCTTCCGCCGGCGTCCGGACCGCGGCTCCCCCTCGATGAGGCTGCGGAGACGCAGCGGGCGACGCGTGTTGGACAGCAGTTCGGTCAGATCACGCCGAGCCTCGTGCAGTACACGACCGACGTGCTGTTCCGCGACCTCTGGCTGCGACCGGGCCTCGCCCCTCGGGACCGCAGCCTCGTCACCGTGAGCGCCCTTGTCGCGACCGGACAGGTCGCTCAAATCACCTATCACCTGAACCGGGCGATGGATAACGGATTGACGCGGGAAGAGGCCGGAGAGGTGCTCGGCCATCTGGCCTTCTATGCCGGCTGGCCCAATGCGTTCTCAGCGGCGCCGGTGGTCAAGGACGTGATCGAGAAGCGGCCCCCGTAGCAGATGATCGGGATGTACTCGCGTCGAGGATTGATCGCCGGCAGCGCGGCCGGATTCGTTTCGACCGTGATCGGCAGGGCCGCGGCGCAAAAGTCGGTCACCGAGCGAAGGAGTGGAGACATGGATATCGAGATCAAGCGAAATGGTTCGCGGCCCTCTGCCAAGGGCTCGCCGGACTGGTTCACCGGTTCGGTCCGCGTCGACCCGTTGTTTCAGGCGCCTGATCCGGCGCGGGTCGGCGCCGGACAGGTCACCTTTGAGCCCGGCGCCCGGACCGCCTGGCACACCCATCCGCTCGGCCAGACGTTGATCATCACCTCGGGATTGGGGTGGGTGCGGCGCGACGGCGGAGCGATCGAAGAGGTGCGGCCGGGCGACGTGGTGTGGTTCCCGCCAGGCCTCAGGCACTGGCACGGAGCGACGCCGACCACCGCAATGACCCACATCGCCATCCAGGAATCGCTCGACGGCAAGAATGTCGACTGGATGGAGAAGGTCAGCGACGAGCAATACCGCAAGTGACGGAGCCGCGATTGAATGGAGAGATCGAATGAAGCCCTACGTCATCTGCCACATGGCGGCGAGCATCGATGGTCGCACGCTGTTCAGCCGCTGGAGTCCGCAGGCGAGCGTGTCGCCAGGGCTGTTCGACCGATTGCACGAAGAGATCGGAGGCGACGCCTGGCTGGTCGGACGCGTCACCGGTCAGGAATATGCCAAAGGCAGCGAGTATCCCTCGTCCACGAAGGACGTCTTCCCGCGCCAGCCCTGGTTCGCGCGTCGTGATGCGAAGGCCTACGGCATCGTGCTGGACGCGCATGGGAAGATCGTGTGGGGCCGCTCGGACATCGGCAACGATCCCATCGTCGTCGTACTGACGGAGGAAGTCGCGGATGCGCACCTGGCGGGACTTCGCAGCGAAGGAATTTCCTATGTGTTCGGCGGGAAGAAACAGCTCGACCTGCCGCTGACATTGGACGCCCTGAACCGCGAACTCGGTGTGAAACGCCTGTTGCTGGAAGGCGGCGGCGTCACCAATGGTGCCTTCCTGCGGGCAGGGCTGGTCGACGAAGTGAGCCTGATCCTGTTTCCGACAGTGGACGGAGCGAAGGGAGCGCCGGCCGTGTTCGACTCGCTGGAGAACGAGCAGGGACGGTCGGCGCCCGTCCGATCGATGACCCTCGAGAGCCATCAGGTGCTCGAGGGCGGAGTCATGTGGCTGCGTTACAAATTGCAGAATGAATGATCCAAGGACCTGCATCTCAATCGGCCTTGAACGGGCCGTCCGTCCTCCACAGCACTAAAGGAGCGAGTTCAGTGTATTTGCCTTTCAAGAACCAGGTCGCGCTGGTCACGGGCGCTGCATCCGGCATGGGTTTGGCCACCGCCAGAGCTTTCGCGGACGCCGGCGCGGCCGTCGCGCTCGTCGATGTCCGGGAGGACGCCGTACGCCGAGCCGCCGAAGAGCTGGCGGCGGCCGGCCATAAGGCGATCGGGATTCAGTGCAACGTCGCCGATGAAGGCGACGTCGCCGCAGCGGTCGAACGGACCGTATCCGAATTCGGGCGGGTGGATGCCGCGTTCAACAATGCCGGCGTGCAGTCGCCTGCGATCGAGACTGCCGACGTTACGGGCGAAGAATTCGATCGGGTCAATGCCATCAATCTGCGCGGCGTCTGGACCTGTATGAAGCATGAGCTCAACCACATGCGAGAGCAGGGCAGCGGCGCTATCGTCAATTGCTCGTCCATTGGCGGCTTGATAGGTCTGCCAGGGCGTGCGGCTTACCACGCCGCCAAACATGGAGTGATTGGGCTGACCAGGAGTGCTGCGCTCGAATATGCAGCGCGCGGTATCCGCATCAACGCGGTGTGCCCGGGCACCATCGATACTCCCATGGTTTCCGAGATGCTCTCCAAAGAGCCGGAAGCGATGAAGGAAATCCTGCGCAACCAACCGATCGGTCGCCTTGGTCGCCCGGATGAGATCGCGTCCGCCGTCCTCTGGCTGTGCAGCCCCGGCGCTAGTTTCGTCATTGGGCATGCGCTCGTCGTGGATGGCGGGTTTACCGCTCACTGAACGCGGCCCTCGGCAGAATTGTTCTGCGCGCCTCCCTTAACCATCGCTCTTCAACGCTGCTCGCACGAAGAGGGGTTCTGCGATCTCGAGTGGCTTCAGCGGGGCGCCTGCTTCCGAGAAACGCTTCCAGTAGGAAAGACTCCCGGCAACATCGACATGCATGATCTCGAGTTTGAGATCGTCCGGATCGGAGAAGAAGAACGCGTAGTAGCCGGGCTCATAGTCGTACTCGGCCGGGGGATCGAGGATCGGCACGTTCCTATCCTTTAGAAACCGATAGAAGGCGTCGACTTCGTCTCGAGAACCGACATTCCAGGCGAGGTGATGGAAGCCCGGCGAATGGCGGTCGTGAGTCCTGTTCGGGCTGTCCGGATTCGCGACGCTCATGATAAACCAATGCAGCGTACCATGTGGCGCCCAGCTCGCCCAGGCGAGGCGCGTGACGCTTTCCTCCACCAGCAAATAGCCAAGCCGCTCCATAACGGGTTGGTAAAAATCCCTGGCTCGCGTGACGTCCGTGACGGTGAGCCGCAAGTGATTGATCGTGCCGGTGCGGTCGGTGTGCGGCTGGCCTGGCAGCACATTTTTCGGATCTTTGCGCATATCTTTTCTCTCCAAAGCATGATGGCTCGGCGCGGCAGGGCGAGCGATTGCCTTCATCCGCGCCGCGGTGTCAGTCCGCGATGCGGCTTCCAGTTCGGTTGCGCATGAACAATAGGCCGATCACAAAGCTCAGCGACGCCACGCCGACCGGATACCAAAGGCCGGCATAGGGATTCCCGGTCACCGTCACCACGGCGAACGCGACGAATGGAAGGAAGCCTCCGAACAGGCCATTCCCGACATGGAACGGCAGCGAGAGGGACGTGTAGCGGATGCGCGCTGGGAACAATTCGACCAGGAACGCGGCCATCGGGCCATAGACCATCGTTGCCCACACCATCATCAGGATCAACAGCAGCGCGGCGGGAAGCCATTTGACCTGCGCGGGATCGGCCGTCTTCGGATAGCCGGCGGCAGCGAGTGCTGCAGCGTAGGTGGCGCTGTCAAAACCCTTGATAACAGTCGATCCGATATGGACGACGAAGCCCGCTGTATCAGCCGTTTCGGCGGACGCGTAAGTGACGCCGGCCTTTGACAAATAGTCCCTGGCCATGTCGCAGGGCGTTGCAGGCTTGGCGAACATGTTGAAATTGCAGTCCTTGGCCGCGACCTGGACCGGGCTGTTGCTCTGCGCGGCCGCGAGTGCGGGATTCACCGCCCAGGTGAGGGCGTGAAAGGTCGGGAAATAGGTCACGGCGGCCAGCAGAAAGCCTCCGACGATCAGCGGCTTGCGGCCAATCCGATCCGACAGCGCGCCGAACGCGATGTACAGCGGCGTGCCTGCCAGCAGCGCAATCGCGATCAGGACATAGGCACTCACGTAGTCAAGCTTGAGAGTGGCCGTGAGGAAGTAGAGTGCATAGAACTGTCCGGTGTACCAGACGACGGCCTGTCCGGCGGTGGCGCCGAACAGCGCGATCAGCACGAGGCGCAGATTGGCCCAATTGCCGAAACTGTCGCGAAATGGCGCGCGGGACGTGGCACCAGCCCGCTTCATCTCGGCGAAGACGGGAGATTCCTCCAGTCGCAGGCGGATGTAGACGGACATCCCGAGCAGTGCGATCGAGACGAGGAATGGAATTCGCCAGCCCCAGCTCGCGAACGCAGCCGCGTCCATTGACTGCCGGCAGGCCAGAATGACACCAAGTGACAGCAACAGGCCCACCGTCGACGTGGTTTGAATCCAACTGGTGTGAAGTCCGCGCTGCCGGTCCGGTGCGTGCTCGGCGACATAGATCGCGGCGCCACCATACTCGCCGCCGATGGCCAGTCCTTGCAGCAGGCGAAGTCCAACCAGCAGCACCGGCGCCAGCATCCCGATCTGGGCATAGGTCGGCAACAGGCCAACAGCCGCAGTGGATAGCCCCATGATCAGGATCGTTATGAGGAACGTGTATTTGCGTCCGACCATGTCGCCGAGACGGCCGAATACAAGCGCTCCCAGCGGACGCACGGCGAATCCCGCTCCGAATGTGGCGAGGCTGGCCAGGAATGCTGCAGTCTCGTTGCCGGGAGGAAAGAACAGTGCGCCGAAGAACGCAGCGAGCGTTCCGTAGATGTAGAAGTCGTACCACTCGAAGATGGTGCCGAGCGATGCGGCCGTGATGACCAGTCGGCGCGACTTTGTGGTGTCTGCTTGCGCAGCATCGATTTCGGCCACAGCGACCATGGTGGTGTTCCCCCTTTGCGTGATGTGAAGTCTTATGAAGTGAAAGCGTCGGCGTAGGCGCCAAGCGCCTGGCTTCCGCCGGTGTGCAGAAACAGGATGTTCTCGCCCCGCCGGAATTTTCCGCTCTGGATCAGCGCGATCAGCCCCGCCATTGCCTTGCCGGTGTAAACAGGATCGAGCAGCAATCCTTCGGTCTCGGCCGCGAGTTGGATGGCGTCGATGGTTTGCGATGCCGGCTGGCCGTACCCGGGGCCGACGAAGCCATCGTCGATCAGAGGAGCCTTGAAAGCGGCGACATCTTCGATGCTGAGCAGAAGCGCAGCGGATCGCAGGTGCTGCGCCACCTTCGCGCGCTGGCTCTCGAGCGGCGCCCCGACGGAGATGCCAAGAATAGAGGCCTCCAGCCCGGTGAGATGGGCGCCGAGGATATAGCCCGCCTGAGTGCCACCGCTGCCGGTCGGCAGGATGATACTGTCGATGGCGATTGCGCGTTCATGCAGTTGCGTGAGCAGTTCGAAATAGCCGGCGACATAACCGAGGACGCCGACCGCGTTCGAACCGCCCACCGGAATGATGTAAGGCCGCCGGCCGCGCTCGCGCTCCTGTCCGGCAATCTCTTCCATCATCGGGCCGCTCTCGACGTCCCCGACAAGACGAATGTCGGCGCCGAGCAGACGATCGATGAGGACATTGCCGCTGGTGCGATAAAGGTCGCCGCGCCCTCCAACGGAGTCGGTCAGAACCAGAATCGGCCGCAGATCGCAACGAACCGCCGCCGCTGCGACCTGACGCGCATGATTGGACTGGACGGCGCCCGCCGTAATGACTGTATCCGCGCGCTCCTCTCGGGCAGCGCCGATCAGAAACTCGAGCTTTCGGATCTTGTTGCCGCCACCGGCCAGGCCTGTGCAGTCGTCCCGTTTGACCCAGATGGTTGGTCCGTTCAGCTTGGCCGAAAGCCGGTCGAGCCGCTCAAGCCGAGTTGGCGCGTGGACAAGCTCTACGCGAGGAAATGCAGAAAGCCGCTGTGCTTCCTGCTGCGCGCGCTCGGGTGACACTGCAAAACGGTACGCCATCGAAAATTCTCATGGATCGCGAATAAAAGATCGCCCACCTTGTTAAAGGCTGACCAAACGCTATTTTTTGCAAAA
The DNA here is from genome assembly GCF_029990105.1 of Bradyrhizobium sp. Arg237L. Classification (NCBI taxonomy): domain Bacteria; kingdom Pseudomonadati; phylum Pseudomonadota; class Alphaproteobacteria; order Hyphomicrobiales; family Nitrobacteraceae; genus Bradyrhizobium; species Bradyrhizobium sp. Arg237L. The sequence continues at coordinate 92,461 of NZ_JAQMIL010000025.1, forward strand.
TCATTAGTAAAACGAGTTGTTTCGATGGAAATCGATCGAATAACTCGATGGGTTGTGCTATGAACCTCGAACTGGAACTCGTGCGCACCTTCCTTGCGATCATCGAGCAAGGCGGCTTCACCCGTGCGGCGGGTCGGCTGCATAAGACGCAATCAACCATCAGCCTCCATATTCGTCGGCTTGAGGAGATCGTCGGCCGACCGCTTTTCGAACGTCAGGGCCGCGGTGTCGCGCTGACAGAACAAGGCGAGGTCCTTCGAACCTATGCCGAGGCGCTGGTTGATCTAAATGACGAGGCGTTGCTGAAGCTGCGCCGCCCACCGCTGACGGGCACGGTTCGGCTTGGACTGCCGGAGGATTTCGCCACCCGCCATCTGCCGATGGCGCTGCGACGCTTTACAGCAAGTCATCCAGCGATCCGTCTGGAAGTCAGGAGTGCGTTGACAGCCGAACTGATGCGCGACCTGGGGAACGGCGATCTCGACATCGTGCTGGCCCGCCGCGAATCTGAGGCGACGGAGGGATATGTTCTTTGGCGGGAGCCGCTTGTCTGGGTCGGCGCCCGCGGTCAGAGTTTTGTCGTCGACCCTCTTCCCCTCGTGATGTTTCCCCACGGCTGCGTCTATCGCCCGGAAGTATTACGGCGCATGCGCTCCTGTCCGCGACCTTGGGAGATCGTGTACACGAGCACCAGCCTTGCCGGCGTGCAAGCCGCTGTATCGGCAGGCATCGGCATCGCGGCGTTGGCCCAAAGCACCGTTCTTCTCGATTTTGTAGCCCTCGGCGCGGCAGAAGGTTTGCCGGATCTCCCTGAGACTGAAATAGCGCTCTTCAAAGGATCGTCGCGCAACGAGGCGGCAACTTACCTGGGCGAATATCTGTCGGAGTCGGTACAAAGCCTGTCATCTTCATCATCCGCCCGAATGTTCTGATGGCGTTGATCCAGTCCGATACCGTCGCTGAGCCGCTGCGGCTTTGGGTCCTACTCGACAAGACTCAATCCAAGCACGGCTTCTTCGCGGAAGTCCGCGACGAAAGTAGAGCTTTCGTCCTGCAGAAGTTCGGAGCAGCTCAGTGCCGTGTCGCGGCCGAGCGTCAGCTTACATGGCTCTCTTGTTACACGGCTCTCTTGGTCTCCTCGGCGTCAATGCAGCCGGCGATGGCATCGAGTACCGCCAGCTCCGCCTGCTCGATCGACGCGACGGCATAATCAATCGCGAACCCCGCCTCCCACTCAAGTCTCTCGGCCTTGTTTTCAGCGCGCCCGGCCTCTCGCTCTCGCTTTCGCTGGGCGATTCCGACCTTCAACGCCTCGATATCGGCGGCGATTCGTACGCCCGAGAGCAAAGGTCTGGATTGCCCCGAAGCGGACTCACAATAGCGGCACGATTGCTCAGTAGTATGTGTCGGTCGCTACCGCGTGATACAGTTCAATGAAAGGCAGTCAGGGGGTGAACGTGGAGAAATACGGAGCCGGGTCGATTGTTGTTTCCGACTATGACCCGAAATGGCCGACGTTGTTCGCGCAGGAGCGCACTAGGATTAAGAATGCTCTCGGCTCGTTCGCTTTGGCTATTGAGCATATGGGCAGCACGGCAGTTCCAGGTCTCCCTTCGAAGCCCATCATTGACCTGTTAGTTGGTGTACCTAGCCTTGAAGAGGCAAAGGAACGATGCATCGAGCCGATTGAGGTGCTTGGCTACATTTGCGTACCGGAGTACGCGTCATGGATCCCCGGCGAGCTGTTCTTCCGTAAGGGGCCTCCGGGGCCGTGGACCCACCATGTGCATTTGATGGAGCCGTCCCATCCTCGTTGGGAGGCATTACTGGTGTTTCGCCACTATCTTCGCACACACCCTGACGCAGCCCGCGCCTATGCCGACATTAAGCGGGCCCTCGCTGCTTCGTCAAAAGACAACATAGAGGCCTATAGAACCGGCAAAAATGTTTTCGTCGAGGAGACAACAGCTAAGGCTCGTGCATGGCGCGCGGATGCAGGAGATCAATAGCAACGCGAGATGTCAGAGCCTCAACATGTGCTTTTGGCCCGCAGCAGACCTGATGCCTTTTCTGAGGTCCCTCGAGCAGCCGTATTCGATAGTAACAGCTGTATACGCGGCGACCGTTGATCCCTACTTCAAGCGGAGCCTCTGCAGCCGCTTCACGGCGAATTCGTCGCCAGGCTTCAGTCTTAAGACGGCCTCGTAGTCGCGATACGCACGATCAAGCTCGCCTGCCCGTTCGTAGGCTAGCCCTCGATATCTCAGGGCCGGAGTTGGGGCGGAGTTCGACAGCTTTATCCAAGCTTTCGATCGCGGCCTTCTCATTCTTCAGTGTGAGATGTGCGGCTCCGACGCCCACCCGAAGTCGATACGTATCGTTTTGCGTGAGATGCCCGAGTGCCAGCGCCTTATCGTAATCCTCCAGCGCGGTTTGCGGTCGGTGCGAACGATTATAGGCCTCGGCACGTCCAAGCATGAACACGCCCGATGTCGGATCAAGCTTTATTGCTTCGTCAAACCGATGGATTGCTTCCTCGGATTGGCCCAGTTCCATAAGCGCCAGTCCCTGGCCATTGGGGAAAGTCCCGTCATCAGAAAACAACTTTGCCCCGGCGGTGTAGTCGGCCAATGCAAGCTCAAAGCGACTTTGGTGGTGATAGAAAAAGCCGCGCTCGCTATAAGCGCGTCGATCGGTAGAGCCGACCATTTCAACGACCGCATTGAAATCGGCTTCGGCTTGATCCCAGCTTTTTGCCAGCTGAGCGGTAACACCCCTCATCAGCAGCAGCTCTGCCCGGTCTTTAGGACTGAATTGCTGCTCGAGCCCTTTGGAGTAAATTTGGATGGCGCGCTCAAAGTCCAGTTTGCTTACGGCAACGGCAGCAGCCGTCTGGTAAGTCTGGGCGTCGGACGCAATCACCGCAGAACAGATTGGCCACAGCACGGACAGGAAAGCAATTCCGCGCAGGACTCTCCGCTGTGCCAAGCCAATTTTCATTTGCTTCTCCGGGCCGAGAAAGCGCTCATGCCCGAAGTTGATGCAATCGACAATGGTTCTTATCGAACAATGCAACCGTAATGCTGATTGCGGTTAAACAATCGTTGATCGAGCAACATCTGTCCTCCGCCATTGCTGCCGGCGCAGATTAAGCTTGGCCTCCAAGTTCGCTATTGGACCATCGCGTCATTTCGTGGCGGCGCAGCAATTCGGTCGCTTTTAGAGCGAGGCGGACATCAACTGGCGGCGTCCACAGAATCCGGTTTATGGATACGCTAGTCACTTCATCGTAATGGTGATGCGGGCCAGGCTGGCCGAGAGCTCCACGCCCAACCTGGGTCCGCTGAGCACCAGGACGACGCCATTCGCATTCTGCAAACGCACAGCGCCGGCTCCGGCGACGAGAGCGCCTGCGGCTCCGACCGCGGTGTAGGTCCCTGCCAGATCGCCGGGATTGCGCAGGTTCTGGGCCTGCCCGACGAACTCATCAATTGACAGCGCAAGCGTGGCGCCAAAACTCGCGCCTGAAATGTCGAAGGGATATTTTTTGCCGTGGAATGTCAGCACGCCTGTACCATTGCCGACGGCGGCGATGATTCCGGCCTTGGAGAAGAGGACATGCACGCTGCCGGTGTCTGCCGGCGACGGACTGGTCGTTGCCGTCCAGGCGGCGAACGCTATCAGGCTGGATGCAATTGCACTGCGAAAGTCGCGCATGGGACCTGATCCCGCGTTTGAACGAGCAGAGGTCGGAATCCGAGCTTGAGACGAGAGACAATCCTGATCAGGCGCAAGAACGCTTGAGTTAGATCAAGGCGGTCTTTGTCCGCATGAAAATGCGCTGGCTCCGAAATCCGAACCCGAGAGCTGGAATCATGCTGAGCGCTGACGGCTTCAAGTGCGGGCGACCGTAGCCACGGTTCCATTCACTGACCGCGTCGAATGGGCCGCGACGAAAAGCCCGTGGAACGTACAGGGGAGGCCAAGGATTGCCATAATTGGCGTAATTCCTGTTCAGCGCTGGTTCACCCGTCGAGGAATCCAATCGAGTGGCATCCGATAGGGGAATGATCATGACACGCATTCTGTTGGCATTGTTCATTGGCCTGGTGTCATCGATCGCGCTGCCTGCACAGGCGCAGGAGCAGGAGAAGCGGCTCGCGCTGGTGATCGGCAACGGCGCCTACGCGACCGGCGCGCTGCCGACGGCGGCCAACGATGCAGGCCTCGTGGCGCAGACGCTGCAGGCCGCGGGCTTTGACGTCGTCGGTGCGCGCGACCTCGACGGCGAGACGCTGCGGAAGTCGTTCCGTGAGTTCGTGCAGAAGGTGCAGGAGGCGGGACCGAACACGGTCGCTTTTGTCTATCTCGCCGGCTATGGCGTGCAGCTTACGGGTGAGAACTATTTCATTCCGGTCGATGCGAAGATCGCCCGCGACATCGACGTGCCGGTCGAAGGCCTGCGGCTGTCGGACTACATGCGCCAGCTCTCCGCGCTACCGGTGAAGGCCAACATCATCGTCCTCGATGGCGCGCGCGCGAATTCCTTCGCCAAGGAGGGGCAGCCGCTCGCCGGCGGCCTGGCGCTGGTCGAGCCCGATGCGAAGATGCTCCTGGCGTTCAATGCCGCACCCGGCACGATCGCGCCTGAAGGTCAGCCGCCTTACGGCCCCTACGCGCAGGCGCTTGCCGAGATGATCCGCGCCGGCGGCCTGCCGCTGCCTGAACTGTTCGACCGCGTCCGCCTGCGCGTCAGCGAGATGACCAAGGGCGCGCAGATCCCGTGGAATGCGCAGAAGATCGACACGCCCTTCATGTTCTTTGAACGGCAGCAGGACGCGCCGCCGACCCAGGTCGACGCCAGCGCCCGCGACAAGCCGATCCGCGACTTCGACGCCAAGGACGCCTATGCCGCCGCGCTGGAGCGCGACACGCTGCAGGGCTATGAAGACTTCCTGCAGGCGTTTCCGAATGATCCGCTTGCGAAGCGGGTGAGGGCGATCGTCGCCGCGCGGCGCGAGGCGATCACCTGGGGGCGGAGCTATCGCACCGATTCGCCGAATGCCTATTGGTCCTATCTCCATCGCTATCCGCGCGGCCCTCATGCGGCCGATGCGCGGCGGCGGCTTACAATCCTGTCGGCGGCGCTGGAGCCGCCGCCGTCCTTTGCGCCGATCGACTACGACGTTGGGCCGCCGCCGCCCGATGAGTTCATGTATGTCGAGGATCGCCCGGTCCTCTACTTCGATGATCCCGTGTTCGCCTTTGCGCCGCCGCCACCGCCGCCGGTGTTCTTCCTGCCGCCACCGCCGCCGGATTTCGTGGTGCTGGCGCCACCGCCGCCTCCAGTGGATGTCTTCGTGCTACCCGTTCCGCTGTTCGTGCCGATCCCGGTCTTTGTCCGGCCGCCGATCTATGTTGCGCCGCCGCCGAACAACATCGTGTTCGCCAACATCCACAACCAGACGATCATCAACAACGTCATCAACAATCCGAACCCAACTCCGGCGCAGCTCGGCGCGCTCGGAACGAAGTTCAGTGGCGGCGCGGCTCGACCGGCGATAGCGCCATCGCTGCCGCCTGCCGCGGCGCAGCGGGCTAATCTGGTCCAGCCATCGCCGCAGGGCGCTGCTCAGCCGGCGCTGGGCACCAAGTTTGCGCCATCAGCATCACCAGCGCCGGGCGCGGCACCCAACGCCGCGGGCGCGCATGCGCTGCCGGGCGCCGGGAGGCAGCCATTGCCGCAGACGACGACGGCGCCCGCGACCGCCGCGCAGCCCGATCCCGGCTCCAAGGCGACGAGACTGACGTCTCCCCCCACCACTGTGGCGCCCAACGCGGCTGGTGCCAATGCGCCGGCTGGGACCAAGGGACGGCCTTCGCCGCAGACCGCGACGGCACCTGCCACGGCCGCGCAACCGAACGCGACCAAGCCGGCAGCTTCGCCGAGCGCTGCCGCTGCGCCGGCCGACACGAAACTCAATCGGGCAGCGCCCGGGCAGCGGCCGTCGGCCGCACGGCCGGCGGATGTTCCGAGGGCCGCTGCCGCGCCGCCATCGCGCAACGCGCCCGCGGCGAACGCCTTGGCAAGGCCGACACCTTCCGTCGCTCCGCCGGCTGCCGCGCATCGCCCGTCACCGCCGCCGGCAGCGGCGCGGACGCCGCCGCCCGCTGTCGCAGCGCGGGCGCCCGCGCGTGCCGCGGTCGCACCGCCGCCAGCTCCCGCTCCGCGCGTTGCGGCGCCACCGCCACGCGCAGCCGCGCCGCCGCCCCGGGTCGCATCACCGCCGCCGCAGATGCAGCGCGCGGCACCACCGGCGCGGCCGGCTCCGCCAGCGGGTCGCGGCGGAGCTGCCTGCCCGCCCGGCGGGTGCCCTCAGCATTGAACGGTGTGAAGCGCGGGCCTCAATCCCGCTTGCGCGAGGCGAGATCCGCGATTGCCCTCATCACGGCGTCGCGGACACCGGGGTCGTACAGGATGTGCCCGGCGCCTTCGACGATCCGGACTTCGCCCTTGGGCCAGCGTGCGGCCAGCGCAAACGAGGTGGTCGGCGGACACAGCAAATCGTAGCGGCCCTGCACCAGGATTCCGGGAATGTCTGCAAGCTTGCCGGCGTCGTTCATCAACTGGTCGGGCGCCATGAAGCAGTCATTGGCGAAGTAATGCGCCTCCATGAACGGCGTCGCGGGAGGGGCGCGCGAAGAGTTCAGCGAGGCGAGATCGAGCCGTGTCCGGCTGGGCGCGTGGACGGAGAGGATGTGCTCGGTGTCATGCCAGGCGCGCGCGGCCGGGCCGTGCACCGCAGCGTCGGTGTCGAGGATGCGCCGCCAATAGGCCTCGAGCGGCTGCTCGCGCTCCTCCATCGGCAGAACGCTCAGGAAGTCCGCTGACAGCGCGGGATAGAAACGCGGCAGCGTGTCGAGGAAGGCGCCCTCCAATTCCCTGCGCGTGCCGAGGAAGGTCGCGCGCAGGACAAGCCCGGTGACGCGATCGGGATGCGCCTGCGCATAGGCCAGCGCGAGCGTCGCGCCCCAGGAGCCGCCGACCACCAGCCAGCGCTCGAAACCGAATTTCTGCCGGATCGCTTCCATGTCCGCGATCAGGAGCGGCAGCGTGTTGGCCTCGCGCTTTCCCTTCGGCCGGCTGCGTCCGGCGCCGCGCTGGTCGAACAGCACCGCGTGAAAACGCTCGGGATCGAACAGGCGGCGGTGATCCGGCTGGCAGCCGCTGCCGGGGCCGCCATGCAGATAGACGGCGGGCACGCCGCCCTCGCGGCCGACACTCTCGACATAGATCTCGTGATCGTCGCCGACATCAAGGAATTCGGACGTCAGTGGCGCGAAAGGATCCGTGCGGCGCGATGATTTGCCCGCCTCGGCGTCAGGCGCCATGGTCGCCTTCCGTCTCCAGCGTGCCGCCGGCGAAATTGCGATAGAGGAAGCGGTTGTTGTTGGCGGCCGCCTCGGTCTCCGCGAGCTTAAAGATCTTCTCGTGCATCGGCGACAGCGTGCAGGCGGGGTCGGTATTGCCGGCATCGCCGGTCAGCGCAAAGGCCTGACAGCGGCAGCCGCCGTAATCGACCTCGCGGAATTCGCAGGATTTGCACGGCTCGGGCATCCACCCCGTGCCGCGATAGCGGTTGAAGGCTTCCGAGTTCTGCCAGATCCAGGCGATCGAATGGTTCGAGCGCACGGATTCGAACTGAAGCCCAGTGATGCTTTCGGCGGCATGGCACGGCAGCACCTTGCCGGCCGGCGAGATGTTGAAGAACTGCCGGCCCCAGCCGCCCATGCACTTCTTCGGCCGCAGCGCGTAATAGTCCGGCACCACGTAGTCGATCGCGAGCACGCCCTTCAAGCGCGCCTGCGCCTCCTCGACGATGCGGCTGGTCTCCTCGATCTGCGCGATCGTCGGCATCAAGGCCGCGCGGTTCTTCAGCGCCCAGCCGTAGTACTGCACGTTGGCGACTTCGAGCCGGTCGGCGTCGAGATCGACCGCCATCTGGATGATGTCGGAAAGCTGGTGCAGGTTCTGCCGGTGCATCACCGCATTGACGGTGAGCGGCAGGTCGAGCTCGCGCGTCCATCTGGCGGCCTGGATCTTCTTCTCGTGCGAATTCTTCAGGCCCGCGACGCGGTCGGCCACGACAGGCTCGTTGCCCTGGAAGCTGATCTGCACGTGGCAGAGGCCGGCATCGGCGAGCGCCGCCAGTTTTTGCTTCGTCAGCAGCACGGCCGACGTGATCAGGTTGGTATAGAGCCCGACGTCATCAGCGTGCTGCACCAGCTCGACGAGATCTTTCCGCGCGGTCGGCTCGCCGCCGGAGAAATGGATCTGCAGCACGCCGAGCTCGACGAGCTCGGTCATCACCTTCTTCCATTCCTCGGTGGTGAGCTCGCTGCCGGAACGGTCGAGCTCGACCGGGTTGGAGCAATAGGGGCATTGCAGTGGGCAGCGGTGCGTTAGCTCCGCGAGCACCGCCAGCGGAATGCCGTAGCTCGTCGCAGTCGAGCGGCGCTGCTCCAGCACCGCCAGCCCGTCATCCGGCGCGGCCGTCGTCTTGCCCTCGGCGAGAATGTCGCTCATGGCGTCTTCTCCCGTGCCTCGTTGAGAAAACCCTTATCCGCCAGGTCCTGCAGCATCGCTATCACGTCGGTCGAGATCGCCTCGCGCGGTGCGGCGTATTTCGCGGCGAGCTGATCGACCATCTCGGCGACGCTGCGCTCGCCGTCGCAGAGCTGCAGCACTTCGACCGCGATCTCATCCGGCGCCAGCACGCGTTCCGGCGCCAGGATCACCCAGACCTGCCGTGTCTCGTCGAACTTCAGCTTGGCATGCCGCGGCAATTTCGGCCGGCTTGCCTCGCTGACGCTGATGTTGCGGCCCGCCATCGAAAAATCCTCTAGCTCGCCGTCGGCACGAAGGCGCCGGGCGGGATGTGGCCGTCGACATAGGCATGATAGAGCGCGTCGAGCTGCACCCACAGCACGTTGGTCTTGAAGATCAGCGCATTGCAGACCGCCTCGCGCTCCGCCTGCGTCGTGGCGTGCTTCTTGACGTAGTCGAGCGCAAATCCGGCATCGCGCGGCGCCTGCTGCAGGCGGCGCTTGAAATAGCTCATGATATCAGGATTGACGAAGTCATAATGCTGCAGCATGCCGGAGATGCGCTCCTCGTGCAGGTTCGGCGCGAACAATTCCGTCAGCGAGGAGGCGATCGCCTCCAGCGGCGTCCGGTCGCGGCAGAAATGCACATAGGCTTCCACCGCAAAGCGCGTCGCCGGCAGGATGCCTTCGGTCGATTCGACATAGGCGCTGTCGAGGCCAAGGCCTTCGGTCAGCTTCAGCCAGCGCTCGATCCCGCCTTCGCTGCCGACATCGCCGTCATGGTCCTCGATGCGGTGGCGCCACTCGATGCGGGTCAGGCGGTCGCGGAAGCGCGAGATCACGACCGCGTCCTTGATCGGGATCGTGCTCTGGTAATAGTAGCGGTTCAGCGCCCAGGCCTGCACCTGGCCCTTGTTCAATTTGCCGCCATGCAAGAGCTTATGGAACGGATGCAGGTTGTGATAGCGCGTCGCGCCGATATGGCGCAGCACGGCTTCCAGCTCCTCGGCGCTATCAAGCGACACGCCTTTGCCGATCGAGTAGGCGGTCATCCCTTTGGGCGAAGGTTCTTGGGGTGAAGGTGCGTTCAAAGCTCGATCTCCGTTCCATCGGCAGGGATTTGCCAGCCGGCCCGCTCGGCGGCCTTCCGCTCGGGAGAGTCCTTCAACAGCGCCGGGTTGGAGTTGTTGATATGCAGGAACAGTTTTCGGCCGATATCAAGCTCCGCGAGGCTCTCGATCGCGCCGTGGCCGCCTGACATCGAAATATGTCCCATCCCCTGACCGGTCTTGTTGCCGAGTCCCGCCGCGATCAACTCGTCGTCGCGCCACACCGTGCCATCGAAGAACACCAGCGGCGCTCCTGCAAGCCGGGATTTCAGATCATCGGTCACGCGCGCGCAGGCGGCGAGGAAGTAGAGATATTTGCCGCTGGCCTTTTCCGCAATGCGCAAGCCCAGAGTATCGCCCGCGCCGTCCTTGCCGGCCGGATGCGCCTTGCCCTCGAGATACCACGCGCCCTTGCCGGGAACCTCGAACGGCAGCACTTCGATGCCGGAGGGTGAGCCGTCGGGCAAGGTCGGCTCGAACGCGTGGTCCACGGCGATCGGCCGGCGCTTGACATTCTTCTCGCTCAGCACGTCGAAGACGCTGTTGGACTTCAGGATCGCCAGCACCCGCTGGTGCGCGTAGATCGTAAACGGCGAGCCCTCGCGCATCGACAATAGTCCCGCGATCGCGTCGATCTCGCCATTGGTGAGGATGACGCCCGCGATCGGACTATGGCGAAGCTCGCCGCGCTTTGGGTGCAATTGCGGCGTCGCGGTCACCTGCTGACGCAGGTCGGGCGAGGCGTTGACCAGGAACCAGTGCGCGCCGTCAGCGCTGACCGCGATCGAAGCCTGGGTGCTCTGCAGGTCCGGCGCTTCGCCTCTTGCCTTGGTGCAAACCGGGCAGCCGCAGTTCCACTGCGGAACACCGCCACCGGCCGCCGCGCCCAGGACGACGACGCGAAGCATGATCCGTCTCCTGGCGAAACCTGATAGGCAGGGACATAGCAGCATGGACCCGGGCGTCAACGCGCATCCCCTTAGGGAAGGTCGGACGCCCGCAAGTCCAGCTTACGTGAGAGATTTGGCTGTCGCGTCCGCTTACTTGCGGGTCGCGCACATATACATGTTGATTTCCATGCCGACGGAAACTTCGGCGATCTTCGGTGCTTTCCAGGCCATTGAGCTCTCCTAAATTGAAACCGGGACGTATTCCGCCCTGCCAATAAAGTAATGCGGGCGAAAAAGTTCGCCAGTTAAATTTTGACGTGTTGCGCTGCATAAGTCATGCTGCGCCGCAACTTAGGGAATTCACGCAGTTGTGCGAGAGCCGCAAGTCAAATCACACGTTTCGCTGTTGTTCGCATTGCAATCAATAGCAATTCTGGGTTTGACGGAGGCTTCCATCGCAAGGGTCTCAACCGGAGTGTCTGCCGCCGATGCCGCGCTATTTCTTCAACACCCGTATCGGCGATGAGCTGATCTCCGACCCCGAGGGCGAAATCCTGCGGGATCCCGATCGCGCTTGGGAGATGGCGCGCGCCATGATTCGGGAACTGCTGCGGACGGAAGGTGCCGACGCCACGCTGTTGAATGCCGTCATCGAAGTGACCGACGACGAAGGCGATATCGTGCTCGAATTTCCATTCTCCGAGGCGATCATCGGTCCGCCGGATACGGGCTCGGTCACGAAACATTGAAGGTCTGCGCGGTCGTTCTGCGCTAGATCGCTCCCCCGCCTCGATTCCGACCATGTTCCGGATTGCATCCGTGGACGAATGTCGGAAACTGCCATTCAGGAAGCCACGCCGGCACGCGCAGGATACTGCACATGCGAGGACCAACAGGCTTTCGCATCTGGGGAGAACCACAACGATGAACAACCTGACCACGCCGCGCAGCCTTGTCCTGGCCGGCGCTTTCTTCGGCGCATTCACGCTTGCCGCCCATGCCCAGCAGCCCGCCAGTCCACCTGCCGCCAGCGCGGCACCTGCCGCAGCGCAGCCGCTGCCGCCGGGCTCGCCCCTGATCGGACGGCCGGAGAACGAGGCGGCTGCGAAGCTGGCGCCGGTCGCGCCGCCGCCGCTTGCGGCCGCGCCCGACAAATTGCCACTCGCCAAGCTCAAGGTGCCGGCCGGCTTCAACGTCGAGGTCTACGCCGCCGGCATGGCGAATGCGCGTTCGCTGGCGCAGAGCGACAAGGGCACGGTGTTCGTCGGCAGCCGCCTGGTCGACAAGGTCTATGCCATCGTCAACAAGGACGGCAAACGCCAGGTGAAGGTGATCGCCTCCGGGCTCTATCGTCCGAACGGCGTCGCCTTCAAGGACGGCACGCTCTACATCGCGGAGCTCTCGAAGGTCTCCAAGATCGAGAAGATCGACGACGTCATCGACAGTCCGCCGAAGCCGACGGTGATCTACGACAATCTGCCGAAGGACGAGGCCCATGGCTGGAAGTTCATCGCCATCGGCCCGGACAACAAGCTCTATGTCCCGGTCGGCCAGCCCGGCAACAACGTGCTGCATGACGATGCGCATGGCCAGATCCGGCGTATCAATCTCGATGGCTCGGGCGCGGAAGTGTTTGCGGTCGGCGTGCGCAACACGGTCGGCTTCGACTGGAATCCCGAGACCAAGCACCTCTACTTCACCGACAATGGCCGCGACTGGCTGTCCGAGACGGTGCCGGAGGACGAGCTCAACCGCGTGACCAAGGCCGGCGAGGATTTCGGCGCGCCGTTCTGCTACCAGGGCAACATCATCGACCAGGAGCTCGGCTGGGGCAAATCCTGCAGCGACTACACCCCGCCGGTCGGCCTGATGGGCCCGCACACCGCGGCGCTCGGCATGCGCTTCTACACCGGCAACATGTTCCCGAAGGCCTACAAGAACGCGATCTTCGTCGCGCGCCATGGCTCCTGGAACAAGTCGAAGAAGGAGGGCGGCGATGTCGTCGTGGTCAAGCTCGACAAGGACGGCAAGGTGAAGTCGGTCGAGCCGTTCCTCACCGGCTTCCTCGCGGACAACAAATATGTCGGCCGTCCCGTCGATGTGATGCAACTGAAAGACGGCTCGCTGCTCGTCTCCGACGACTGGAACGGCGCCGTCTACCGCATCACCTACGGCAAGCAGAAGGTCGCGGGGCAGTAGATCGTACTCTCTCTCCGTCATTGCGAGCGAAGCGACGCAATCCATGCCTCCGCAAGTGGCGAAATGGATTGCTTCGTCCGCTTCGCTCCTCGCAATGACGGAGCGCCAGGAAAGATCGATGTATAAGAAGCTAATCACCGCGCTCGCCTGTGCATCCATCACCTTCGCCGCCAGCGCCGGGACCATCCAGGAGCGCGCCGCGCCCTGTCTTGCCTGCCATGGCGAGCGCGGCATGTCCGAGACCGAGAACACCCCTTCGCTCGGCGCCCAGCAAGCGGCTTACGTGTTGATCCAGCTCTTCATGTTCCGCGAGAAGCTGCGCGCGTTCGACACCATGAACGAGATGGCGAAGGATCTGTCCGACGACGACCTCCGCACCTTTTCCGATTTTATCGCCACCTTGCCCAAGCCGGCACCGCCCGCCGAGGTCGGCGATTCCGCCCGCATGGCGCGCGGCCAAGCATTGGCGCATCAATATCTCTGCAACAACTGCCACAGGCCGGATTTCTCCGGCAACGACAACGTCCCGCGCATCGCCAACCAGCGCGAGGACTATCTGAACAAGACGCTCAGCGAGTACAAGGACAACACCCGCCACGGCTATGACGGCACCATGGCCGACGTGATGCAGCCGGTGACGAAAGAGCAGATCGCCGACCTTGCCTATTACATCGCCCGCTATCGCTAAAGTGCGCGGCGATCGTCATTCGGGGGCGCGCGGAGCGCGAGCCCGGAATCCATTCGTCCACTTGCGCGGGTGGACAAATGGATTCCGGGCTCGATGCTATCGCATCGCCCCGGAATGACGGCGTCACCGTTTTCGCGGAGGTCATCCCGACCTTCTCCCCATGCGCGAGGAGAAGGGGCAGATGCCATCTTTGTCCATTCCTTGCGCTGGCCACGTCAGCCCTGTGACGCTAAAACACGCCCGTCGCAACGGAGTTGGCAATGGAAGAACTTTGGCGTCTGTCGGCCGCGGATCTGGCCGGCCTGATCAAATCGAAGAAGGTTTCGGCGAGGGAGGCGGCGACTGCCGCCCTGGCGCGGCTGGACGCGGTCAATCCCAAGCTCAATGCCGTGGTCGATCACAGGCCGGCAGAAGTGCTGGCGCAGGCGGACGCCATCGATGCCGCGATTGCCCGCGGCGAGGAGATCGGCGCGCTCGGCGGCGTTCCTGTCACGATCAAGGTCAATGTCGACCAGGAAGGGTTTGCCACCACCAACGGCTTGACGCTGCAGCGCGACGTGATCGCGAAGGCCAACAATCCCGTGGTCGAGAATTTGCGGAAAGCGGGCGCGGTCCTGCTTGGCCGCACCAATTGCCCGGCCTTCTCCTATCGCTGGTTCACCACCAACCTGATCCATGGCGACACCAGGAACCCGCGTGATGGCGGCATCACGCCGGGCGGCTCCTCCGGCGGCGCGGGGTCCGCGGTTGCGGCCGGCATCGGGCATATCGCGCATGGCACTGATATCGCGGGCTCGATCCGCTATCCGGCCTATGCCTGCGGCGTGCATGGCTTGCGGCCGACCATGGGCCGCATCCCCGCCTTCAACGCGGCCCTGCCGGAGCGGCCGATCGGCCCGCAGATCAGCGCCGTCTCCGGTCCGCTGGCCCGCACCGTCAACGACCTGCGCATCGCGCTCGCGGCGATGTCGGCCCGCGACGTCCGCGATCCGTGGTGGATGCCGGTGCCGCTGGAGGGACCTTCGGTGCCGAAGCGCGTCGCGATGTGCCTCGATCCCGATGGACTCAATCCGGTCGCCGAGGTGAAGGCGGCGGTGGCGGATGCCGGCAAGCGGCTGGAGCGCGCCGGCTGGACCGTCGAGGAGATCACGACAACGCCGCCGCTGCGCGAAGCCGCCGACTTCCAGACCAAGCTCTGGCTCGGCGACGGCTATGAGGCGCAACTGGAAGCCGCCGAGCGCGAGGGCGATCCCGGCGCGCTCGCCTGCCTGCGCGGCAGCCACGCCAAAGTGCATCCTTTCGATCTTTCGAAAGCGCTGACGCGCCGGGCGACGTTGACGCGCGAATGGCTGGCGTTCTTCGAACAATACGCGGTGTTGCTGATGCCGGTCTCCGGCGAATTGCCGTTCCCGGATCAACTCGATTGCAAGGACGATGCCTCCTTTGCGCGGGTCTGGCACGCGCAGTTGCCGCAGATCGCCATTCCTTTCATGGGCCTGCCTGGGCTGGTTGTGAGCACAGGCCTGGTCGGCCGGATTCCCGTCGGCGTGCAACTGGTCTCGGGCCGCTACCGCGAAGATCTCTGCCTTGCCGCGGGCGAGGCGGTCGAAGCCGGCGGCACGCCGTCCGCGGTCGTCGATCCCGCAGGCTGATCGAACCATGATGATTGCAGCGCGCAAAGCTCCCTCTCCCCGTTCTTACGGGGAGAGGGTTGGGGTGAGGGGCTCTCTCCGCGGATACGGTGACAGACGGACTCGTAGAGGCTCCCCCTCACCCGGATCGCATCTGCGATGCGATCCGACCTCTCCCCGCAAGCGGGGCGAGGTGAAGCGGAGACCGCTTCGTGCTTTGAGGGAAAACCATGCCCACTGTCTATGATTTTGCGGCCCGTTCGCTGGCCGGAGATGAAGTGCCCTTGAAGCGGTTCGAGGGGCAGGTGCTGCTCATCGTCAACACCGCCAGCGCGTGCGGCTTCACGCCGCAATACAAGGGCCTGCAGGAACTCTATCAGGGGCTCTCGCCGCGCGGCTTTTCCGTGCTCGGCTTTCCCTGCAACCAGTTCGGCGGGCAGGAACCGGGTGATGAAAAGCAGATCGGCGAGTTCTGCGAAACCAATTACGCGGTGACGTTCCCGATGTTCGCCAAGATCGAGGTGAATGGCGCGAACGCGCACCCGTTGTACGAACACCTGAAGAGCGAGAAATCGGGCCTGCTCGGCCCGTCGATCAAATGGAATTTCACCAAATTTCTGGTCGACCGGTCGGGCAGGGTGGTGGCGCGCCATGCGCCCACCGCGCGGCCCGAAGGACTGAAGACAGCAATCGAGGCCCTGCTATGAGCGAGAACAACGAACCCACCCATGACGAACTGCCGGACCGCCTGTCGGTCGATCCGAACAGCCCGTACTACAATGCGGATGTCCTGGCCCGCGATGTCGGCATCCGCTTCAAGGGCGCCGAAAAGACCAATGTCGAGGAGTATTGCGTCAGCGAAGGCTGGGTGCGCATCACCGCCGGCAATGCGAAGGATCGCTACGGCAATCCGCTGACCATCAAGGTCCACGGCCCGGTCGAGCCGTATTTCCGCGACAAGAAGTAGCGCTAATAGCTCTCAGCCGTCATTGCGAGGAGCGAAGCGACGAAGCAATCCATGCCTCCACAAGCGGTGAAATGGATTGCTTCGCTTCGCTCGCAATGACGTCGTGGCGACCACCGCAATTTAGAAAGCCAAACACACATGTCCGTCCGTATCATCGACGTCCGCGAGGTGACAAAACCGATCGCCTCGCCGATCCGCAACGCCTATATCGATTTCAGCAAGATGACGACGAGCCTGGTTGCCGTCGTTACCGACGTCGTGCGCGACGGCAAGCGCGTGGTCGGCTACGGCTTCAATTCCAACGGTCGCTACGGGCAGGGCGGTCTGATCCGCGAGCGCTTTGCGCCGCGGCTGCTCGAGGCCGATCCGAAAGCGCTGCTTGATGCGAGCGGCGACAATCTCGACCCGGACAAGGTCTGGTCGACCATGATGTCGAACGAGAAGCCGGGCGGCCACGGCGAGCGCTCTGTCGCGGTCGGCACTATCGACATGGCGGTGTGGGATGCGGTTGCGAAGATCGCGAACAAGCCGCTGTTCCGCCTGCTCGCCGAGCGGCATGGCGTCAAGGCCAATCCGCGCGTGTTCGTCTATGCCGCCGGCGGCTATTACTATCCCGGCAAGGATCTCTCCGCGCTGCGCGCGGAGATGCGCGGCTATCTCGATCGCGGCTACAATGTCGTGAAAATGAAGATCGGCGGCGCGTCTGTAACCGAAGACAGCGAGCGGATCGAGGCGGTGCTGAAGGAGATCGGCAAGGACGCGCAGCTCGCGGTCGACGCCAACGGCCGCTTCGATCTGGAGACCGCGATCGCCTATGCAAAAATGCTGCGGGACTATCCGCTGTTCTGGTACGAGGAAGCCGGCGATCCCCTCGACTTCGCGCTGCAGGCCGCGCTCGCAGAATACTATCCGGCGCCGATGGCGACCGGCGAGAACCTGTTCAGCCATCAGGATGCGCGCAATCTCGTTCGTTATGGCGGCATGCGGCCGGACCGCGACTGGCTGCAGTTCGATTGCGCGCTGTCCTACGGCCTCTGCGAATATCAGCGCACGCTGCAAGTGCTGAAGACCCACGGCTGGTCGCCAAGCCGCTGCATCCCGCATGGCGGCCACCAGATGTCGCTGAACATCGCCGCCGGCCTCGGCCTCGGTGGCAATGAGAGCTATCCCGATCTGTTCCAGCCCTATGGCGGCTTCCCCGACGGTATCAGCGTCGAGAATGGCCACATCACCATGCCCGATCTTCCGGGCATCGGCTTCGAAGGCAAGAGCGATCTCTACAAGGAGATGAAAGCGCTGGCCGAGTGAGCCACACTCGCGCCAAAACCTCCGCCGTCATTCCGGGACGTCCGAAGGACGAACCCGGAATCGATCGGGCCGCAGGCGCAGGCGGAGGAATGGATTCCGGGCTCGCGCTCCGCGCGCCCCGGAATGACAGCCCGTCATTGCGAGCGGAGCGAAGCAATCCATGCTTCCGCTTGCGGCGCTATGGATTGCTTCGCTGCGCTCGCAATGACGATGTGGGTGCGTCAGGTGCGACAAATCAACCCGACGGGCAAATCAGCAGAAACGTGTCCACCCCTCGCGCGAAAAATAAACCGCTTAACCCGTCGGGCAAATCAGTGATTTAACTCCGCGCGTCTCACCCGAGAGAGGGGCGGATCGCGATCGTCACGAACGTTGCGGTGAGATGCGGTGGACGTGAAGCGTGTGACTGACGAGCACGCGCATCACGGACGGCGAAGTCGTGTGGTCCTGGCGCCCCGACGCTGGCGCTAAGTTTTTCGCGCGAACA
>NZ_JAQMIL010000026.1:0-108641 GCF_029990105.1 Bradyrhizobium sp. Arg237L
TCCCGCGAATCATCGTTCAACTCACGGAATCAGCGATCAAATTCCTTCGCAAGATGTGCGAATATGACAGCGGCGCGCGGGGAGAGGTCGGCGCGTAGCGCCGGGTGAGGGGCTCTCTCCGCGAATACAACTTCTACTTTTTTCGCGGAGACAGCCCCTCACCCCAATCCTCTCCCCGTAAGAACGGGGAGAGGGAGAACTCAGACCCTCAAAGACCCCCTTATCATCGGCAGGAAGAAGATCGCGACATTGATCGTGAAGCCGATGGTCCAGAGGATCGAGCGCAGGGTCGGGCGGTTGCCGAGATAGGTGAAGACGTAGGCGATCCGCACGATCAGGAACAGCACCGCGAGCTCATCGATCAGCCGCAAGGGTCCGACGCGGAATTCAGCGAGCAGCACCGCGAAGGCAAAGAACGGAAACGCCTCGATCCCGTTCTGGTGGGCGCCGAGCGCGCGGGCCCGGATC
Organism: Bradyrhizobium sp. Arg237L; assembly: GCF_029990105.1. NCBI lineage: Bacteria > Pseudomonadati > Pseudomonadota > Alphaproteobacteria > Hyphomicrobiales > Nitrobacteraceae > Bradyrhizobium > Bradyrhizobium sp. Arg237L. The sequence continues at coordinate 469 of NZ_JAQMIL010000026.1, forward strand.
GGGTCGTCGTAGAAGGCGGGATCGCGCGGGTTGGAATTGTCGAAACGGCCGCTCGCGGTCCACTTGGCGGCTGCGATCGTCAACAAATACAGCATCAGCGTTCCGAACACGCACCATTCGGCAACCGTCATGGTTCCTCCCCGCATTGCGCCGAGAGCCTAGCTAGAGAGCATGATCCGGAAAAGTGGAAACCGGTTTTCCGAAAAGATCATGCTCAAACAGAGAGATTAGATCCTGATCCGATTTCGGATCAGGATCTAACGCTCGGTTGTCTTGACAAGAATGGGGCAACGCGCGAAGCCACGGCGGTCATGACCGTGGCCGTCCCAGTCGGAAACGCGATGCCGGCAGCGCAAGCCCAGCCGGATCGCATCGGCGTGCTGCTGGTCAACCTCGGCACGCCCGACACCGCCGACGCCCCGGGCGTGCGGGTATATTTGAAGGAATTCCTCTCCGACCCGCGCGTGATCGAGGATCAGGGGCTGCTGTGGAAGCTGATCCTCAACGGCATCATCCTGCGCACGCGGCCGCGCACCAAGGCGCTCGACTACCGCAAGATCTGGAATACCGAGAAGGACGAGTCGCCGCTGAAGACGATCACACGCTCGCAGGCCGAGAAGCTTGCGGCGGCGATCGGGGAAGACCATGTCGTGGTCGATTGGGCGATGCGCTATGGCAATCCCTCGATCCGGGCGGGGATCGAGGCCCTGACGGCGCGGGGCTGCAACCGGCTGTTGGTGGTGCCGCTCTATCCGCAATATTCCGCCGCGACATCGGCGACCGTCTGCGACGAAGCGTTCCGGGTGCTCTCAAGTTTGCGCGCGCAGCCGACCTTGCGGGTGTCCTCGCCGTACTATGACGATCCCGTCTATATCGATGCGCTGGCGGTTTCGATCAACGCGCATCTGGCGACGCTGCCGTTCGAGCCGGAATTGATCCTGGCGTCCTTCCACGGCATGCCGCAGAAATATGTCGACCAGGGCGATCCTTATTTCTCCCAGTGCGTCGCAACGACGGAAAGCCTGCGCAATCGCCTCGGGCTCGATGCCTCCCGGCTGATGCTCACCTTCCAGTCGCGCTTCGGCAACGATGTGTGGCTGCAGCCCTATACCGACAAGACCGTCGAAAAGCTCGCCAAGGATGGCGTGCGGCGAATTGCCGTCGTCACGCCCGGCTTCTCCGCCGACTGCCTGGAGACTCTGGAAGAGATCGCGCAGGAGAACGCGCACATCTTTAAGCAAAACGGCGGCGAGCAGTTTGCGGCGATTCCCTGCCTGAACGACAGCGAGCCCGGCATGGACGTGATCCGCCAGCTCGTGCTGCGCGAACTTCAGGGCTGGATCTGACGTCGGCGCGTAGCCCCGTAGCCCGGGTGGAGCCAACGGGTCGCGCGAACGCGCGCCCGATGACAGGCTCCACGCAACCCGGGGCCAGTCGCAAACGCGGATGCAGATGTCCCGGGTTACGCGTTCGCTTCACCCGGGCTACGGAAACGCGCATCCGCGTGACGGGCCCACACATCATTTACGTTCACAGGCTATATCTGGCAGCCTCGCGAACCGCTCCTTAACTATGTGTCAACCAACAGCCGGCTGAACCGGCGCCGCGGTTTTGCAGACCAAATGCAGGGCCGCGCCGGCTTTCGCCGGTCTTGGAGGACTTTATGAGTGGTTTCGACATTTTCGCCATCGCCCTTGTTCTGCTCGTCATCGTCACGCTGTTCGCCGGCGTCAAGACCGTCCCGCAGGGCTACGGCTGGACCATCGAGCGCTTCGGCAAATACACCCGCACGTTGCTCCCCGGCCTCAATCTCATCGTGCCCTATTTCGATCGCATCGGGCGCAAGATAAACATGATGGAGCAGGTGATCGAAATCCCGGAGCAGGAGGTGATCACCAAGGACAACGCCACCGTCACCGCTGATGGCGTTGCCTTCTTCCAGGTGTTCGACGCCGCGAAGGCGAGCTACGAGGTCGCCAATTTGCACCAGGCGATCACGGTGCTGACCATGACCAACATCCGCTCGGTGATGGGTTCGATGGACCTCGACCAGGTGCTGTCGCATCGCGACGAGATCAACGAGCGGCTCTTGCGCGTCGTCGACGCCGCGGTCTCGCCCTGGGGCGTCAAGGTCAACCGCATCGAGATCAAGGACATCGTGCCGCCGGCGGACCTCGTGGAGGCGATGGGCCGGCAGATGAAGGCCGAGCGCGTCAAGCGCGCCGACATCCTGCAAGCGGAAGGCCAGCGGCAATCGGAAATCCTGCGCGCCGAGGGCGCCAAGCAGGGACAGATCCTGCAGGCCGAAGGCCGCCGCGAAGCCGCCTTCCGCGACGCCGAAGCGCGCGAGCGCCTGGCGGAGGCTGAGGCGAAGGCAACGCAGATGGTGTCCGAAGCGATCGCCAGGGGCGACGTCGCCGCACTCAACTATTTCATCGCCGACAAGTACATCAAGGCGTTCGGGCAATTGGCTGATTCGCCGAACCAGAAGATCGTGATGCTGCCGATCGAGGCAACGAGCGTGCTGGGCTCGCTTGCCGGCATCGGCGAGATCGCACGCGCCACCTTCGGTGAAAGCACAGCTTCGGCAGCCGCCGCCGCGCGCCGCTCCTCGGTGCCGCCGACTGGGCCAACCCCGTCCCCGGTCGCGCCGCAGCGATGAGGGCGTGCTAGCATTGCGCCTGCGGAATTAGAGATCGTGTCATGACCGAGATGTTTTCGACACTGGGTACCTGGAACTGGCTGATCTTCGGCTTCATCCTGATGGCGCTGGAGTTGGCGGCGCCCGGCGTATTCCTGTTCTGGCTCGGGCTGTCAGCGCTCCTGGTCGGGCTGGTGTCGTTCGTCATCAATCCGGTTTGGCAGACGCAGTTCCTGATGTTCGCCGCGTTCGCGGTCGCCGCTGTGCCGGCATGGCGGCACTTTGCCAAGAGCGGGACCTCGGCAAGCGCGAGCAGCCCGTTCCTCAACCGGCGCACCGAAGCCCTGATCGGCCGCGAGTTCACGCTGGAGAAGCCGATCATCGACGGCTCAGGCACGGTGCGGATCGATGACACGATCTGGCGCGTCGCCGGCCCCGACGCCCCGGCCGGCAGCCGCGTCAAGGTGATCCGCGCCGACGGCGCCAGCCTGACGGTGGCGGCGGCGTAGCTCGGTCTCTTCACCTCTCCCTTCGGAGGGGATGTTTCCGAGCGTGCGGCACTGACCGTCGATTCACCCTTGGCGCTTGGTCCACTGCTCGGCGAAGCGGTGCAGCGGCAGGAAAGTTTCGAACAGCTCTCGTCCGAGCGCAGTGAGAGTGTACCCTTCGCCCGAAGCGAGTTCGACAAATCCGGCCTCGCGCAATTCGGTCAGCCGTGTCTGCAGGATGGTCGGGGACGCCTGGTCGCAGACCTCGCGCAAGGCGCGTGAGGTGAGGGCGCCGTCACGCAATTCCCAGATGATCCGCAAGGTCCAGCGCCGGCCCAACAGGTCGAGCAGCGCCATGATCGGCCGGCCGGTTCGGGAGCCGCGGACCGAGCGCTTTCCGGCGACTGAGGGGGACTTCGGCATCGCTGTTTCCTGCTTGCGTCTTGCTACAGATATTGTAGCGTGTTGCTACGTTTATTGTAGCAGAGGAGCCGGCCATGTCACGGATCGCCCCGCTCGAGCCGCCCTATGCGGTCGAACTGAAGGAGCAGTTCGACCGCATCATGCGCGGCGCGCCGCCGCTTCTGTTGTTTCGTGTGATCGCAAGCCAGGACCGCGCCTGGCAGAAATTCACCGCCGGCAGCCTCTTGGATCGCGGTCCACTGAGCTTGCGGGAGCGCGAGATCGTCATCGACCGCACCTGCGCGCTGACCGGCTGCGAATATGAATGGGGCGTCCATATCGCAACCTTCGCCGACGCCGCATCGCTGACCGAACCGCAGGTCCGCGCCACCGTGCACGGCGAGGCCGATGATCCCTGCTGGTCGCCGACCGAGCAGGCGCTGATCGCCGCCGTCGACGCGCTGCATCACCGCGCAACGCTGGGCGACGCCGAATTCGCGGCGCTGTCGGCGCATTATGATGACGCAAAGATACTGGAGATCATGCTGCTCTGCGGCTTCTATCGCACGGTCTCCTACATCGCGAACGGCCTGTCGTTGCCGCTGGAGGCGAAGGCCGCGCGGTTTCCGCAATAACGACGGCGTCGTTGCGGACAAGACGGTGTCACCACCCTTCGTCATTCCGGGGCGCGCCCCTTGGCGCGAGCCCGGAATCCATCGGGCCACGAGTGTCGCGGAGTAATGGATTCCGGGCTCGATGCTTCGCATCGCCCCGGAATGACTGTCCCCGTCATTGCGAGCCAACGGTCGCGCGAACGCGCGCCCGATGACAGGCTCCGCGAAGCAATCCATGCCTCCACAAGCGGCGCTATGGATTGCTTCGCTCCGCTCGCAATGACGATGTGGATGCTTTGGGTGCGACATAACAACCCGACGGGCAAATCACCGAAAGTCTGTCCAGATCGTCACGCGAAAATAAATCGCTTAACCCGTCGGGCAAATCAGTGATTTAACTCCGCGCGTCTTACCCAAGATGAGGGGCGGGTCGCGATCGTCACGAACGTTGCGGTGAGATGCGGTGGACGCGGGTGTCACGACTGACGAGCGTGGCGCGCGTGGACGGCGAAGTCGTGTGGTCCTGGCGCCCCGACGCTGGCGCTAAGTTTTTCGCGCAAACAAGTTTGCGCGAGAGGCGACGGTGGCAAGAAAGCCCGGTCACCGGGGAGAGCACGAAGTAAGCCGTAACACCATCGCGCAGGGAAAGCCGGAATGCTTCGGTTGAACCTGTGGTCCTACCCCGTGCTTTTTGTTGCACGGGACCCATGGGTGCAACCGGCACCCGGCTTTCCCTGCGCCCTCTGCTATCGAGGAGGGTGGAAAGTGACGCAAAGCTCGGGCGCAACGCGCCGCGAGAATGCGAACGCACATCCGCTCCGCTGTTTGACAATTGAATCATAAGTCGCGACGACGCTGTAGGGTGGGCAAAGCGAAGCCCACCACCATGAGCACGGCTTTGGATGGTGGGCACGCTTCGCTTTGCCCACCCTACAGCCTATCTCCTCACCTTGAGGAGACCGCGTAGCGGTCGTCTCGAAGGGCGAGGGTCTGACAGTCGTAGGATGGGTAGAGCGCATCATTCGCGCCGCTTGCTTCATCGCGATGGGTTTCGCTGCGCTCTACCCATCCTACACGCTCCCAATGCGAGCCTACGCTACGCCCGCGCGCAGGAAGTCGTGGAAATGCACGATGCCGACCGGCTTGCCGGCGTCGACGACGATCAGCGCGGTGACCTTCGAGGCGTTCAGCAATTCCAGCGCTTCGCCGGCCAGCGTGTCGCGGCCGATGGTCTTCGGATTCTTGGTCATGACGTCGTCGACGACGGCGGTCATCAGGTCGGAACGCATGTGGCGGCGGAGGTCGCCGTCGGTGACGATGCCGACGAGATGGCTGCGGCGGTCGACGATGCCGACGCACCCGAAACCCTTCGAGGTCATCTCGACCAGCGCGTCCGACATCCTGGTGCCGAGCGGCTTCAGCGGCACGGCCTCGCCGGCATGCATGAGATCGCGGGTATATTTCAGCATCGCCCCCAGCTTGCCGCCGGGATGCAGCACGCTGAAATCGGTTGAGGTGAAGCCACGGCCTTCCAGGAGCGCGATCGCCAGCGCATCGCCGAGCGCCAGCATCATCAGCGAGGAGGTGGTCGGCGCCAGATTGTGCGGACAGGCCTCGCGCGCCTTCGGCAGCGTCAGCGCGATATCGGCGGCCTTGCTCAGGCTCGAGCCCTTTTCCGCTGTCATCGCGATCACGGGAATGCCGAAGCGCGCGGCGTAAGAGATCAGGTTCTTCATCTCCGGCTGCTCGCCGGACCATGACAGCGCCAGGATGACGTCGTCGGCGGTGATCATGCCCAGGTCGCCATGGCTCGCTTCGGCAGCATGGACGAAGAATGCCGGCGTGCCGGTGGAGGCAAAGGTCGCCGCGACCTTGCGGCCGATATGGCCGGACTTGCCGAGCCCGGTGACGATCAGCCGTCCCTTGGCGTTGCGGATCATCTCCGCCGCAGCGGCAAAGGGCGCGCCGAGGTCGGAGCGGAGCGCGGCGTCGATCGCGGCGACACCGCTTGCTTCCGCCTCCAGCGTCCGCAGCGCCGATTGCACGGCGGCGTCAGCGGGCTCGGTGTCCGACGATTTCGGCATCAGCGGTTTGGGCTTGGCCATGTCTCTTTCCAGAGAGTCTGTTTCCAGGGAGGAGGGGCGGTGCGCCCAGAGCGCCTCCCTTAGCACGGCCGGCCGCGGGAGGCGACGCAGCCAGCCGCTCTCAACGAGCCATTAACCATAATTGTTTTAACTCCATTAAGGACGTTCTCGGCCCCGTTCCGCGTTTGCCGTGTAAGTCAAGGAATTTGTTGAGGTATTTCTATCGTGGGACGAGGGCGAGCATGGGGCCGGGCTGGGCGCGCGCGCTATTTGCGCACGCCTGTATGCCTTGCTGCGCTCGCGCTGAGCGGCCCCTTCGCGCAGGCCCAGACGGTCACGCCGGACCTGTTCAGCCCGTCGCGCACTACTCAGGTAGCGCCGCCTGATTCGCCCCTGCGCAGGACCGCGGCTGAGCTGGCCGATCCGCTCAACGATGCTCGATTGCGTGACCGGGATCGCGATGGCCGCGCGCCGTCGCGCATTGGCCAGGTGCCGTCTTACGGCCTGCCGGCTGCGAACGGCGCCTCGACCTCCGGCTATGACTCGCTCAACCGCAAGCGCCAGCAGCCGAAATATTATCCGGCGCAGGCGAGGCCGAAACCGCCGCCCGGCCCCGGGACGCCGCCACCCGCGCCACCGCCGAGGAATTTGGCCGGACAGTTGCGCCTGTCGATCCCGCCCTCGGACACCGCCAACAAGCCGCCGGTGCCGCCGGCGATGGCTGGCAATGTGGTGGGCCAGCCGCCGCGCAAGCGGCTCAGGATCGACGACGATCCGTTCGGCGCGGTCGGCGACTATGCCGGCAGCTTCCTGATCAAGTCCGCGGTCGAACTTAGCGCCGGCTATGAAACCAATCCCGGCCGGCTGTCGGTGCAGCGGGGCTCGCCGACGTATGTGATCGCCCCGGAATTCCTGGCGGTGTCCAACTGGGAGCGCCACGCGCTGGTCGCGGACCTGCGCGGCTCCTTCACCGGCTACACCCAAAACCTGACGCCGAATGCCGACGGCACAGCGCTCTCCGCGCCGCTCGATATCGATCGCCCCAACTTCATCGGCCATATCGATGGGCGGCTCGACGTCACCCGTGACACAAGGCTGCTGGGGCAGGCGCGGCTGCTCGTCTCCACCGACATCCCCGGCAGCCCGAACGTGCCGGCCGGCCTCGCCAGATATCCGATCTACACCACGCTCGGCGGCACCTTCGGCGTCGATCAGAATTTCAACCGTCTGCAGGTCTCCGCCGGCGCCACCGTCGACCGCACCGATTACCAATGGTCCAGGCTCACCGACGGCTCGTTCAGTTCGAACGACGACCGCAACTTCAGCCAGTATGGCGGCGTCGCGCGCGTCAGCTACGAAGTCAACCCCGCGGTGAAGCCGTTCGTGGAAATCCAGGGCGACAGCCGCGTCCATGATCTGCGGCTCGACCGCTCGGGCTTCGCACGCGATTCCGCGGGCGGCTATGCAAAGGCCGGCTCGTCCTTCGAGTTCTCGCGGCTGTTGTTCGGCGAAGTCTCGATCGGCTACGCCGCACGCGACTATCAGGATCCGCGGCTGAACCGGCTGGACGGCCTGCTCACCACGGCATCGCTGACCTGGACCGCGACGCCGTTGACGACGGCGAAATTCTACTCCGACACCCAGCTCGCCGAGACCACGCTGCCGGGCACATCAGGCGTGCTGGCGCGCACCTACACTGTCGAGGTCGATCACGACTTTCGCCGCTGGCTGACCGCGATCGGCAGGTTCACCTACGGCACGCTCGACTATCAGGGCGACAACCGCCTGGACAAGATCTACTCGCTGTCAGGCGATCTCATCTACAAGATGACCCGCAGCCTCTGGATCAAGGGCACCGTCCGCCACGACATATTGGACTCGAGCTCGCCAGGATCGAGCTCGCAGTCGACGGTCATGCTGCTGGGGGTCAGGGTGCAGAACTAGGCGGCGCCTTATCGCGGCAGATCCGTCTTGCCCATCAGGAACGTGTCGATCGCGCGTGCGCAGAGGCGGCCTTCGCGGATGGCCCAGACCACCAGCGACTGGCCGCGGCGCATGTCGCCGGCGGAGAAGACGTTGGGCAACGAGGTCTGGTAGTCGCTCGTATTGGCGCGGACGTTGCCGCGCTGGTCGAGCTCGACCGAGAGCTGCTTCAACAGGCCATCGTGTACGGGATGCACGAAGCCCATCGCCAGCAGCACCAGCTCGGCGTCGAGTTCGAACTCGGTGCCGGGCACCGGCTTGAACTTGTCGTCGACCTTGATGCAGTGCAGCTTCTTCACCTTGCCGCCAGTGCCCTCGAATTTCTGGGTCAGCACGGCGTATTCGCGGATCGCGCCTTCGGCCTGGCTCGACGATATCCGCATCTTCAACGGCCAGTTCGGCCAGGTCACGCCCTTGTTCTCGCGCTCGGGCGGCGCCGTCATGATCTCGAGCTGGGTCACGGACTTGGCGCCCTGGCGCAGCGAGGTGCCGATGCAGTCGGAGCCGGTGTCGCCGCCGCCGATCACCACCACATGCTTGTCCTTGGCGAGGATGTCGGTCACGCCGTTGAGCTGCTCACCGGAGACGCGGCGGTTCTGCTGCGGCAGGAAGTCCATCGCGAAATGGATGCCGTCGAGGTCGCGGCCGGGGATGGGCAGATCGCGCGGGGCTTCCGCGCCACCGGTCAGGGCGATCGCGTCATACTGGCTCTGCAGATCGCTCGGATCGATCGCGCCGGGGGCGTCGCCGCCGACCTGGGCACCGTAATGGAAGGTGACGCCCTCGGCCTCCATCTGCGTGACGCGGCGGTCGATGATGTCCTTCTCCATCTTGAAGTCGGGAATGCCGTAGCGAAGGAGGCCGCCGGCTTTGGCATACTTCTCATAGACATGCACGTCGTGCCCGGCGCGTGCGAGCTGCTGCGCGCAGGCCATGCCCGCCGGGCCGGCGCCGATCACCGCGACCTTCTTGCCGGTCTTCTCGGCCGGGATCTCCGGCTTGAGCCAGCCATTGTCCCAGGCGCGATCGACGATCGCGCATTCGATGGTCTTGATGGTGACCGGGTTGTCGTCGATGTTGAGCGTGCAGGAAGCCTCGCACGGTGCCGGACAGATACGGCCGGTGAATTCAGGGAAGTTGTTGGTCGAATGCAGGTTGCGCGAGGCTTCTTCCCAGTTGCCCTGATAGACGAGATCGTTCCAGTCGGGGATCTGGTTGTTGACCGGGCAGCCGGGCGTGCCCGGCGCAACCGATCCGGTGCCGTGGCAATAGGGAATGCCGCAGTTCATGCAGCGCGCGGCCTGATCGCGGAGGTCCTTCTCGCTGAGCGGAATGACGAACTCGTGGAAATGCTTCAGCCGCTCGGTGACCGGCGTGTACTTGCGGTCGTGCCGCTCGATCTCGAGGAAACCTGTGATCTTTCCCATTAAGCCTGAGGCCCCTGCACCCTGGTTCGTCTTGTTTCGTTCGTCATTGCGAGGAGCGATAGCGACGACGCAATCCACCTGTCCGCGGACCGAGTTTATGGATTGCTTCGCCGCGCTCGCAATGGCGGTCTTATAACCTTCCGTGATTACGCTCCGATCGCGATTTTCGGCTCGGCGTCGGCGTTCGCCTTCATTTCCTTCAGTGCGCGACGGTACTCGACCGGCATCACCTTGCGGAACTTCGGCAGCCACGTCTTCCAGTCCGCCAGGATCTCGGCGGCTTTCCTCGAGCCGGTCAGCTTGGCGTGCCGCGTGATCAGCACATGGAGCCGTTCGACATCGGAATCAAGCAGGTTCTGGAACACGTCGACCTGCCCATGCGCCTCGAGATCGCCGGCATGGTGGTAGGTGGCAGCGTTGATCATCTCTTCCGACAGCACCGGTTCCAGCTCGACCATCGAGAGGTTGCACAGTTTCGGGAAGTCGCCGGCTTCGTCCAGGACATAAGCGATACCGCCTGACATGCCCGCCGCGAAGTTCCGGCCGGTCTTGCCGAGCACGACGACGATGCCGCCGGTCATGTATTCGCAGCAATGGTCGCCGGCGCCCTCGACGACCGCGACCGCGCCCGAGTTGCGCACAGCGAAGCGCTCGCCGGCGATGCCGTGGAAGTAGCATTCGCCCGCGATCGCGCCGTACATCACGGTGTTGCCGACGATGATCGACTCCTCCGGTACGATGCCGGAGATCTTCGGCGGCTTGACGATGAGGCGTCCGCCGGAAAGGCCCTTGCCGACATAGTCGTTGCCTTCACCTTCGAGCTCGAAGGTGACGCCCCTGGCAAGCCACGCGCCGAACGCCTGGCCCGCGGTGCCCTTGAGGCTGACATGGATGGTGTCGAGCGGCAGTCCTTCGTGGCCGTAGATCTTCGCCACCTGGCCCGACAGCATCGCGCCAGCGGAACGGTCGGTGTTGTTGATCTCCTCCTCGATCCTGACAGGCGCGCCACGGTCGAGCGCGGCACGGGCCTTCTCGATCAGGCGACGGTCGAGCACGGCTTCCAGATGATGGTTCTGGGCTTCCGAGCGGTAGATCTTCTGGCCCTTCTCTTCCTTCTGCCGCACGAACAGCCGCGAGAAATCGAGCCCCTTGGCCTTCCAATGCGCGACCAGCGAGGTCTGGTCGAGCATCTGGGTCTGGCCGACCATCTCGTCGAACTTCCTGTAGCCGAGCAAAGCCATGATCTCGCGCACTTCCTCGGCAACGAAGAAGAAGTAGTTGATCACGTGCTCGGGCTGGCCGGTGAAGCGCTTGCGCAGGACCGGGTCCTGGGTCGCGACGCCGACCGGGCAGGTGTTGAGATGGCACTTGCGCATCATGATGCAGCCGGCCGCGATCAAGGGTGCCGTGGCGAAGCCGAACTCGTCGGCCCCGAGCAGCGCGCCGATCACGACGTCGCGCCCGGTGCGGAAGCCGCCGTCGACCTGCACCGAGATGCGGCTGCGCAGCCGCTCGCGCACCAGCGTCTGGTGGGTTTCGGCGAGCCCGATCTCCCACGGGCTGCCGGCATGCTTGATCGAGGTCAGCGGCGAGGCGCCGGTGCCACCTTCGAAGCCTGCGATCGTCACGTGGTCGGCGCGCGCCTTCGCGACACCGGCGGCAACCGTGCCGACGCCGATCTCGGAGACGAGCTTGACCGACACGTCACCGTCCGGATTGACGTTCTTCAGGTCATAGATGAGCTGCGCCAGATCCTCGATCGAATAGATGTCGTGATGCGGCGGCGGCGAGATCAGGCCGACGCCGGGCGTCGAATGGCGGACGCGGGCGATCGTCGCGTCGACCTTGTGGCCGGGCAACTGACCGCCTTCGCCGGGCTTGGCGCCCTGCGCCATCTTGATCTGCATCATGTCGGAGTTGACGAGATATTCCGTCGTCACGCCGAAGCGGCCCGAGGCGACCTGCTTGATCGCCGAGCGCATGGAATCGCCATTCGGCAGCGGCTTGAAGCGATCGGATTCCTCGCCGCCTTCGCCGGTGTTGGACTTGCCGCCGATCCGGTTCATCGCGATCGCGAGCGTGGTGTGCGCCTCGCGTGAGATCGAGCCGAACGACATTGCGCCCGTGGAGAAGCGCTTAACGATCTCCTTGGCCGGCTCGACCTCTTCGAGCTTCACCGGCTTGCGTTTTTCTTCGCTGGCAGCCTTGATCCGGAACAGGCCGCGCAGCGTCAAGAGCCGCTCCTGCTGCTCGTTCAGGATCTTGGCGAAGGCGCGATAGCGCTCGAGCGAGTTGCCGCGCACCGCGTGCTGCAGCGCCGAGACCGACTCGGCGGTCCAGGCGTGATCCTCGCCGCGGGTGCGGTAGGCATATTCGCCGCCGACATCGAGCGCGGTCTTGTAGACCTGCGCATCGCCAAACGCATCGCCATGCCGCCGCGCGGTTTCCTCGGCGATCTCACCCAGCCCCACGCCCTCGATGCGGGTGTGCGTGCCGGCAAAATACTTGCCGACGAAATCGGCCTTCAGCCCGACGGCGTCGAAGATCTGCGCGCCGCAATAGGACTGGTAGGTCGAGATGCCCATCTTGGACATCACCTTGAGCAAGCCCTTGCCGATCGACTTGATGTAGCGCTTGACGATCTCCTTGTCGTCGAGCCCGCCCGGCAGGCGGTCCTTCATCGCGATGATGGTCTCGAATGCGAGATAGGGGTTGATCGCCTCCGCGCCGTAGCCGGCGAGGCAGGCGAAATGGTGCACTTCGCGCGGCTCGCCGGATTCGACCACGAGGCCGACCGAGGTGCGCAAGCCGGTGCGGATCAAATGATGATGCACGGCGGCGCAGGCGAGCAGCGCGGGGATCGGGATCCGGTCGGTGCCGGTCATGCGGTCGGACAGGATGATGATGTTGATGCCTTCGCGCACCGCGCCCTCGGCGCGCGCGCAGAGCTCGTCCAGCACCTGCTCCATGCCGGCCGCGCCGAAGCCGGCGTGGAAGGTAGTGTCCAGCGTGCGCGACTTGAAATGCGTCTCGGCGACATCGGAGATCGAGCGGATCTTCTCCAGATCCGCGTCGGTCAGGATCGGCTGGCGCACTTCGAGGCGCTTGGTGGAGGCGAGACCTTGCAGGTCGAACAGGTTCGGCCGCGGCCCGATGATCGAGACGAGGCTCATCACGAGCTCCTCGCGGATCGGGTCGATCGGCGGGTTCGTCACCTGCGCGAAGTTCTGCTTGAAATAGGTGAACAGCGGCTTCGGCTTGTCCGACAGCGCCGAGATCGGCGTGTCATTGCCCATCGAGCCCGCGGCTTCCTCGCCGGTTGCCGCCATCGGCGTCATCAGGATGTTGATGTCTTCCTGCGAGTAGCCGAATGCCTGCTGGCGATCGAGCAGCGGCAGGTTCGAACGCACGCTCTTGGTCGGCGCATCCGGCAACTCTTCGAGCTGCATCTGGGTGCGGGCCAGCCAGTCGCGATAGGGATGGCTCTTGGCCAGATCGGCCTTGATCTCGTCGTCGGGAATGAGTCGGCCCTGCTCGAGATCGACGAGCAGCATCTTGCCCGGCTGCAGCCGCCACTTGGTGACGATCTGATCCTCCGGGATCTTCAGCACGCCCATTTCGGACGCCATCACGATGCGGTCGTCTTTTGTCACCAGATAGCGTGCCGGGCGGAGCCCGTTACGATCCAAGGTCGCGCCGATCTTGCGGCCGTCGGTGAACGCGATCGCGGCCGGGCCGTCCCACGGCTCCATCATCGCGGCATGATATTCGTAGAAGGCGCGGCGCTCTTCATCCATCAAGGGATTGCCGGCCCACGCTTCCGGAATCATCATCATCACCGCGTGCGGCAGCGAGTAGCCGCCCTGCACCAGGAATTCGAGCGCGTTGTCGAAGCAGGCGGTGTCGCTCTGGCCTTCGTAGGAAATCGGCCACAGACGGCTGATGTCCTTGCCGTAGAGCTCCGAATGCACGGAAGCCTGCCGCGCCGCCATCCAGTTGACGTTGCCGCGCAGCGTGTTGATCTCGCCGTTATGCGCGATCATGCGATAGGGATGCGCCAGCGACCAGGCCGGGAAGGTGTTGGTCGAGAAGCGCTGGTGCACCAGCGCCAGCGCGCTCGCGAAGTCGTCCTCGTGCAGGTCGGGATAATACTTGCCGAGCTGATCGGCCAGGAACATGCCCTTATAGATCACCGTGCGGCACGAGAATGAGACCGGGTAGTAGCCGGCCATGCCGCGATCGCGGCGTTGATAGATCGCCTGCGAGATCGACTTGCGCAGGATGTAGAGCCGGCGCTCGAACTCGTCCTCGGTCTTGCCGACGCCATTGCGGCCGATGAACACCTGCAGGTGATAGGGTTCGGTCGGCTTCACGGTGACGCCGAGGGAGGAGTTGTCGGTCGGCACGTCGCGCCAGCCGAGCAGCTTGAAGCCCTCGTTCTTGATCTCGTCGGCGATGATGCTCTTGATGACGTTGCGCCAGGCGGCGTCGCGCGGCAGGAACAGCGCGCCGATTGCATAGTCGCCCGGCTGCGGCAGCTTGAAGCCAAGCTCGGCCGCCTTGCGCGCGAAGAAAGCGTGCGGGATCTGCACCAGGATGCCGGCGCCGTCGCCGGCGCGCGGATCGGCGCCGACGGCGCCGCGGTGCTCGAGGTTGCAAAGGATGTTCAGCGCGTCGGAGACGATCTGGTGCGAGGGCTTGCCCTTGATGTTGGCGATGAAGCCGACGCCGCAGGCATCCTTCTCCAGGCTCGGGTCGTACATGCCTTCGGCTTTGGGACGCCAATCGTGTTCGCGCGCCGGTTCGTCCGCTTTCGAGGCTGCGGTCGCCGACAGCGTTTCTGTCACGATGGTTTCGCGCTCGAATTCCGACCCGCTCATGTTTCCTCTCAAATTAAGGCTAAAGGGCCTCATGGTCGTTGGCGCACCTTGGGCGTTGCGGCACCCATCGGGCCACCGCTCGTCCTCCGCGAGCCGCAATGTCCTAAATCAGGCGAGGAGCGTTCAACGTCCCTGAGGAACGGCCTTGCCCGCAGCATTCTCGGAGCCCGAAGGGCCGAGTTTCCGTTGCAATCCCTATGCCGGGACTGCCCCGCGATTAAGACAGCTATACTGTCCTAACTCCGACCTTGCCAAATTTTTTTCTATCACACAAGCGCATGAGAGTCCTCGTCCGCATGTAGTTTTGCGTGGAGCGCGGCGGGAGGGCCGCCCCCGATTTGAAGCAAACGCGCCGTGATCCGGCCCAAGGACCGCCGGAATTGCCGATGAAGTTTCCTGCGGGCACCAGAGAGCAAAAATGCTCCACGCCCAGCGTCTTACAGGAGCTACCGGTGATGAAGCTGTTTACGGGATGGGTGTTGTCTGCGGGGCTCGTTCTCTCGGCCCCGACCGCCAATGCGCAGTTGCTGGCGCCCAATCACGTCGGAAATCCGTCGATCGTGACCGTGTCCGATTTCGACGGCCCGTATGCGGCGATGCCGCCGGAAGTGCCGGCGCCGCGTTATGGGCCGGCCTACGGACCGGGACCGGGGCTGCTGCCGCCGATCGAAGTCTACGCCGTGCTGCGCGAAAACGGGTTCCTGCCGCTCGGCATCCCGCGGCAACGCGGGCTGGTCTACACGATCGCGGTGATCGAGCCTGGCGGGAGCGACGGCAGGCTGGTGATCGACGCGCGCAGCGGACGCATCATCCGCTTCATTCCGGCCGACGGGATGGATGACGATTACCGAGGCGATCTGAGCGGCGCCTATGGCCCCGCCGGACCGTTGCCGCCGGCAACCCCTGTTCGCAGCAGCGTGCCACGGCCGCCGGCACCCATTCCGCATGTGGCGAGCCGGACCGTGCCGAAGCCAAGGCCGAACCCGCTGGCAGCAAAGCGCGCGCCGGAACCGGCCCAGCAATCGGCCGCGGTGCAGCAGAGGCCTGCGGAGACGCAGCAGGCCATTCCGCCGGCTGCCGCCCCGACCGTCGGCGAGGCGAAACCGGCTCCTCCCGCCGCGCCGACCATTCTGCCGACCCAGGAAATGCCGCAGGTGCAGGGATTGGAGTAGCAGACTTCCCTGTCATTCCGGGGCGATGCGTGAGCATCGAACCCGGAATCCATTTCGCCGCTTGCCCTGTGGCTGAATGGATTCCGGGCCTGCGCCTTGCGGCGCATCCCGGAATGACCGAGGGGAAACAAAAACGCCCCGGTTTCCCGGGGCGTTTTGCGCTCGGCCAATATCTGCCGAAGCTGCTGCCGCGATTAGGCGGCGGCCTTGGAGCCGTCGGCGACCTGCGGCGCGGCGGAGCCGGTCGTGATCGGAATGCTGCGCGGTTTCTTGGCCTCGGGGATCTCGCGAACGAGGTCGACGTGGAGCAGGCCGTTCTCAAGCGAAGCGCTCTTCACCTGTACGAAGTCGGCGAGCTGGAACACGCGCTCGAAGGCCCGAGAGGCGATGCCGCGATAGAGAACGTTGGAATTGTCCTTGCCGTTCTCGTTGGCGATCTTCTCGCCCTTGATCGTCAGCGTGTTCTCCTTCGCGACGATCGAAAGCTCACCCTCGGAGAAGCCGGAAACCGCAACGCTGATGCGGTAGGCGTTCTCGCCGGTGCGCTCGATGTTGTAGGGGGGATAGCCGGGGCTGCCGTCCGAAGTCGCCTGGTCGAGCAGGTTGAAAAAACGGTCGAAGCCAACAGTGGAACGATAGAACGGGGTCAGATCGTAGGTACGCATGATAGTCCTCCAATGAGCGACCGATTTGATTACCCGCCCGCCATCGGGCCGGGCTTTAGTCTGTGTGCAGCCTGATGTTCCGGTTCCGAAACACTGGTAGCGGCCTGCACGAAGATGATATGGGTGGGGCTATCAGGCGTTCAAGAGGCGGAAATATCGTCGCTTTTTGGCGCTCACGCCTTGATTCCCGCCGTCCCTCACCTAGCGGTTCCCCTTCATGACGCTCGTCTCCATTCCAGCCAATCCGGTTCCGGAAGACGTCGTCAGCGGCACCATCAAGACGCCTGATGGCGCCGAATTGCGTTTTGCGCGCTGGGCGCCGCCGCCGGGCCGCAAGGGAACCGTCTGCGTGTTCACCGGCCGCAGCGAGATGATCGAGAAATATTTCGAGACCGTGCGCGATCTGCGCGACCGCGGCTTTGCGGTGGCGATGATCGATTGGCGCGGGCAGGGCCATTCCTCGCGGCGATTGCGCGATCCACGCAAAGGCTATGTGCGCAACTTTGCCGATTACGAGATCGACGTCGAAACCTTCGTGCAGCAGGTGGTGCTGCCGGATTGTCCGCCGCCCTATTTCGCGCTGGCGCATTCGATGGGCGGGGCCGTGATGCTGCGCCTCGCGCATGCGGGAAAACGCTGGTTCGATCGCATGGTGCTGTCGGCACCGATGATCGACCTGCCGGGACGCCGCACTTCATTCATCCCGACCGCGCTGCTGCGGATCATGCGGCTCGCCGGCCAGGGCGGACGTTACGTACCGGGCGGCAGCGACGAACTGGTCGGGCTTTCGCCTTTCATCAACAATCCCCTCACCAGCGATCCCGTCCGCTTTGCGCGCAATGCTGCGGTCCTGGAAGAAGACCCCACGCTCGGCCTCGGTGCGCCAACGATTGCCTGGGCCGACACCGCCTTCAAGGCGATGCGTACGTTCCGCGAATATTACTATCCGTCGCAGATCCGCCAGCCGATCCTGATGCTGGCGGCGAGCAACGACAGCGTGGTGTCGACGCCTGCGATCGAGGAGTTCGCCTATCACTTGCGCGCCGGCTCGCACCTCGTGATCGCCGGCTCCAAGCACGAGATCCTGCAGGAGCAGGACCGCTACCGCGCGCAGTTCTGGGCGGCGTTCGACGCTTTCGTGCCGGGCACGCCGCTGTTCGGCTAGAGCATGATCCCGAAAAGTGGGCACCGGTTTTCCGAAAAAGATCATGCTCAAACAGAGAGCTAAAGCGGGATGACGATTCGAAGAAAAGTCATCACGCTTTAGAGCATTTCCTCGATCGGCTACAAGGTCTTCAGATATTCGATCAAGGCTTCGCGTTCGTTCTTGTCGAGCGCGCGGCCGATGATGCCCTTCGGATACGGCGCGGCTCCCTCGAGCGAGTGGCCGCCCACGCTGTTGCCGTGGATGTCGTTTCCGTCGCGATCGGTCGCCGAGAACAGCGTCTGGCCATTCTTGCACGACGTCTCGTCGCCCTTCACGTCGAAGCCGACATGCTCCGGATCGAAATCACGTGCGCCCATGCAGAACTTCGTCGGGCGCTCGGCGGCGGGCCGGAGCAGCCAGTCGAGCGAGGGGACGGAGCCGTTATGCAGGTAGGGCGCCGTGGCCCAGGCGCCGTTGAGCGGGCGCGCGCGATAGCGCGGCGCCGGCGAAGGGTTGGGGCAGTTCTTTCGGTCGCCCCAGAGCTTCTTCTGCTCCGCCGGCGGGATATGCCGCTCGTCCATCCATTTCCGGCTGACCAGATCCACCGTCACCATCAAGGCGAGGGCGTAGGACATCTCGGTGGTAGAGGTCGGCTGAAGGTCAGGACATTCCCACCACTTCGTGAGGTCGCGCGTCGGGTCGATGCCGAGGAAGCCGGGGACCTGAACGGTTCGCATGGTCAGGACATTGGCCTGCGCCGGGTCCGTTCCCATGTCATCCGCCTTTTTCTGGACGGGATCGAGCACCGGGCTCTCGCCGGTACGGTCCCAGCGCGGCGACGACCAGAAGCTCTTGTCTGGAAATTGAGCGTCGAACACGGGATCATTGACCGGACCGAGATGGCATTCGACGCAGATCTCGGCGTACAGCTCGCGGCCCTTGGCGACGCGGTCGGGCTTGAGCTTCCAGGCCTGATCGTCGAAGAGCTGCGACGGCCATTTGGGCGCGGCCAAACCGCCAAAGCGCTGTGGCGTCTGGCTGAAGGGATCGGGACCGCGCAGCATCGATTCGATCCACAGCAGATTCTGCACTTCCACCGACGAGCGGAACAGCGTGTCTGCGGGATACTCGGGCGACATGTTGATCAGCGCGGTCACGCCTAACGCCTCGCCGGCATTGCGGATCAGCGGCTGCTCGATCGAGGCGTCGTATTGGGCATATTTGAGCCACGGCACGGTCCAGATCGGCGGGTAGCTGACCGGCGCGTCCTGGGCGTGGAGGTTCTTTTCGAAGCCGGTGAGGCCGTTGATGGCCAGGTTCTGCGAGAAGACCTGGTTGCCGATGCGGTTGAGCGCGTCGAGGCGGCCGAACCCTTCCTCGGTATCCTTCTGCTGCTTGCCGTCCTCGGTCGTCTTGCCGGCGATGGTCTTGTCATAGGTGTTTTGCCGGTCGAGCAGGAATTTTCCGATCGCCGCCAGCTTTTGCTTGAGCGCGCTGCGGTCTGCATCGCTTGCGTCGGGCCCGAGCACGCGATCCGCGAAGCGCTTGAAACGGAACGGCACATACAAGGTATAGGCAATGGACAGGCCGGTCGCGAGTTCGAGCTTCTTCAGATCGGTCATGGCCGGGCCGCCGTCGAAGCGCACGGCCACGCCCTTGTAGTGAAGCTGTCCGGTGTGACAGGCCGCGCAGGTCAGCCCGATCTTGTCGTCCTCGCGACGGCCCGTCGCCGGATCGACAACGCCGGTCATCCGCGCGAAGCCGACCGGCAAGCCGTCGACATTCTCGACCGCTGTCTTCCACAACCCTGAAGATGCCGGCGCAGGTGTCGTCTCGAAGATGCTTGCATAACCGAAGCGGCGCAGCGTGGTGTCGTCGGTATGGATGGTCTGGGGGCTCGGAATAAAGCCGAAGCGCTCGAGATAGGCGCTCTCCTTCATCAGTCCGGGCGCGCTGAACAGACGCAGGTACGGCTGCTCCAGCGCGACGAACCAGGCGTAGGGTACCGGGAATGTCGCGGTGCCCTGGCTGACATGGTGCAACCAGTACCGGTCCTCGAGCGACCAATTCTGATCGAGCCAGTAGGCGGCTTTGGTCGCTGGCGCGTCCGGCAGCGGAGGCGGCAGCAATTGCGCGAGCTTGTCGGGCAGGACGGCCCTGACGCGATCCGGGAATTGCGTAACCGCAACCAGTAGCGCGATCAGCAAGGCCGCTGCGCTGCCGAGAACGCGAAGCGCACGCCTGCCGGGGGCGACTTGCCGCGGGGACTCGATGCGCTCGACGATCCGCTCGGGCATCCGGCGATCGACGAACAATGTCCTCACCTCCGCAACGCTGAGGTAGCGGTCCTTGCCTTCGCCCTTGCCCAGGATGCGAAGCAGGACGGGCCATTCGCCCTTCATCAACAGCGGGTCGTACCAGCGCCGGTTGGCTTTCGCCCGTTCGAAATTGGCGTGCATGAAGGTCGTGATTTCGGACGCCGTCAGGCCGTGCTCGACGCCGCCAGCGGGATCTCTGCACTCCTGGCCGAACCCGGCAAGGCGCGCGATCTGGTCCTCGTGGACATGGGCGTGGGCGTCAAGGATGCGTGAGCCGCCGCCGTGCTTGTCGAGCGGGCCGTGGCGCAGTGCATCCAGTTCGGCACCGGACCACCAGCTCTTGAGCAGGCGCCAGGGACTGAGGCCATTCGCCACGAGCGCGACGAGACTAGTCTCGATGCGCACCCGGATATTGCTCAACCCCTTCTTCCCGCTCGCCGCTCCGATCGTCCTTGATAGCGTCGAGAGAGGGACGACATGGCCGTCGACAAATCCTTCCGCGACCAGTGCACGCAGGAACGGGCAGGGATTGTTCGGAGAAACGTCGATCGGCGGCGCGACCAGCTTCTTGGTGCGGAGGTCGTGCATGGCGCAAAATCCTGGACGCAACGAATCATGAAAAGCGATCGCCCGATAGAAGCGGACGAAATCTTAACATCCAGAATACGCGCGGGATGTTACACGACTACAGCGTGTGACGAGGTT
The DNA here is from genome assembly GCF_029990105.1 of Bradyrhizobium sp. Arg237L. NCBI lineage: Bacteria > Pseudomonadati > Pseudomonadota > Alphaproteobacteria > Hyphomicrobiales > Nitrobacteraceae > Bradyrhizobium > Bradyrhizobium sp. Arg237L. The sequence goes on from NZ_JAQMIL010000026.1 coordinate 20,995, forward strand.
TGGCTGAATCCCGCAAGTCGGTGAACGATCGGAGGGCGCGGCGCTCGGCTGCGGGCTCGTTCACGACTCGGCGGCAAACTTCCGGTTTTCGACAAGGGTCAGCCGGGCGAGCGGTACGCCGGCTTTCAGGAGTCCCTCACGATAGTGTTCGATATCCGCCGGCAGCTTCCAATGGAAGTTCTTCAAATGCCGATCGACGGTGAAAATCGGATAGTTGGACATCAGGACGCCGGTCGCGTCCGCCGCCTCCTCGGTCCGTCCCAATTGGGCCAGCGCGGCGGCGCGGATCGCCAGCGCCGGCATATGGTTCGGATTGATGTAGAGCTGCTCGCGCGCCCAGGACAGGGTCGCGTCGTATTGTCCCAGGAGGTAGTGGCTGAACGCGTTCAAGGCCGCCCATTGATAGCGCGGGTCGCTGTTGCCGCGCTGCGCCCCCATCGAAAACAGCTCGATCGCCTGGCGATGCTCACCGCTCACGAGGTGAACATATCCAAGCACGCCGCGCGCGCCCATGTCGTATGGGTTGAGCGCCACGGCACGGTTCGCGGCATCCAGGGCAGCCTCGTAGTGTCCCTCGACCGAACGCACATAGGAAAGGATCTGAAAGGCGAAGGACGAGCGCGGGTCGAGCCGAACGCTGGCCTCCGCAAGACTCACGATCGACGTCCATAATTCGCGCGTGCGCTTGAGCCAGCCAAACTGGATGCTCTGCACCTGGATCGTGGCGAGATAGGCGTGCGCGATCGAAAGCGCGGGATCGAGCGCGATCGCTTCCTTGAACAGCGCAATGGACGCCTCGTAATCTTCCCTGGTGTGCCGGTAATAGTAGGAAAGGCCCTTCAGGAATCGATCCCACGCGGTGACATCGTTGGAAAGGCGGGCCGGCGCGGAAGCTTCCGCGCGGAATATCTCGGTGGCGATCGCTGCAGAGAGACTGGTCGTGATCTCGTCCTGCATCGCGAACAGATCGCCCATGTCGCGGTCATAGCGGCCGGTCCACAGTTGCTCGCCGTTCTCGGGCGCGATCAGCTCGGCGGTCACCCGGATCTTGCTGCCGGCACGCCGCACAGAGCCCTGGATCAGGTAGGTCGCGTCGATCTCGCGGGCGATCAGGCGGGTGCTCACATTCTTGCCCTTGAAGGAGAATGTCGAGTTGCGGCTCAGCACCCGATAGAAGGATTGCAGCGAGAGCGCGTGGATCAGGTCTTCAGTCAATCCGTCGGAAAAATACTCGTCGCTGGAGTCGCTCAAATTGGCGAAGGGAAGCACGCCGACGATCGCTGTCCGCGACTGCCCTGGCAGGCCCGACGAATCCCGCACCTGACGCCCACGCGCCTCCGAGCCGCCCGGCTCCCAGGTCAAGACCTCGACAGGGTCCGCGATATTCTTGAAACGATGGCTGCCGGTGTTGATCAGGGTGGCTTTGAGGTGCCTGCCGGCCTCCTGATAGGCCTTGGCCGAAGCGGCCAGTCCGCCCGGTGGGGAAACCGTCTCGAGCCGGACGGCGATGTTGACGTCATCGCCGAACAATTCGTCCTCGTCGGCCATCACATCGCCCATGTGAATGCCCATCCGGAACTGCATGACACGGTCGGCGGGAAGCTGGTTGTTGCGCTCCGCCATCAGCATTTGCATCTCGATAGCGGCCTCCAGCGCGCCGACGATACTCGGAAACTCCAGCAGGAAGCCGTCGCCGGTGTTCTTGAGGATACGGCCGCCATGATTGAGGATGATCGGATGGATCGCGGTCCGATGAGCTTTGAAGGCGGCATGCGTGCCCGCCTCGTCGGCCCCCATCATCCGCGAGTAGCCGGCGACGTCGGCGCAGACTATGGCAGCTAGCCGTCTCTCCATAACCGTATCTATGCTCCGGAATCGGTCGATGACCGCTGCGTGCGCGGCCGACCGTTCCAACTCTTATAAAACAAGATGTGGCTGGCGGAAGCCCGAACCGGAGATCATAGTAATGCAAACGTTCCGGAATTGGCAGCGGATGGCCCCGGAAATGTTAGCTGCATGATTTTTATGTCGTGGAAATAATGCGGGAGGGCTGTCCTTGTCGGTTTGCCAACGTCCGCGTGAGAGATGACGACGATGCTCGGAATTCACGAACTATGGCTCTTCATCCTTTCGGGGCTGCTGCTTAACGTCACACCGGGGCCGGACACCGCCTATATCATCGGCAGGAGCCTGCAACTCGGATGGCGTGGCGGAGCGGCGGCCGCGCTCGGCATAAGCTGTGGCTGCCTTTTTCATGTCTTCGGCGCTGCGATTGGTCTCTCGGCGCTGCTGATGACCTCCTCGGTGGCCTTTACTGCCCTCAAATGGGTCGGCGCAGCCTATCTCCTGTTCACGGGCGTCCAGATGCTGCTGTCACGGCAGCGCCCGATCGCGGATGTCACCCTTCAGGGTGAGGCGCCGACGCTGCGCCGGGTGTTCTGGCAGGGCGCGCTCACCAATGCGCTCAATCCGAAGGTGGCGCTGTTCTTCCTCGCCTTCCTGCCGCAGTTCGTGGCGGCTGATTCGCCGCACAAGACCGCCGCCTTCCTGCTGCTCGGCGCGATCTTCGTCATCAACGGCACGCTGTGGTGTCTCGGCGTGGCAGCCTTTGCGGCGCGGGCGGCGAGGCGGATCCGCCGCTCCAGCAGCGTCATCGCCTGGATCAACCGTACGCTGGGCGGGCTGTTCGTTTATCTCGGTTTCCGGGTGGCGATGCTGGAGGCGCGTTAGCCGTGGATCTTCACGAGCGCGCTGGCCGCGAGGTAGAGCCCGAGCAGGATCATCGCAATCAGGAACCAGCGGCGGAACGCCTCCGGCTGTAGCCGTGACCGCACCGCCTGCCCGACGAACATGCCGATGAAGGACGCCGCCATTGCCACCGCGCCGGGCAGCGCAGTCGCGGCGGTCAATACGCCGGCGGCGGTGAGATTGAAGGCGAGGGCGACGGTTGCGGTGGTGAAGAACAGGCCGAGCGCCTGCACCAGTTCGTCCTTCTCCATGCCGATCGCCTGCATGAATGGCATCGACGGGATCACCTGCACGCCGGTCGCCGCCGAGATCACCCCGGTTACGACGCCGACGATGCCGCCGATCCATTTCTCGTCGCGGCGGGCGACCTTGAAGCTGAAGCGGCTGAGGCCCACGACCGCATAGATGATGAGCAGGAGACCGAGGACGACGGTGCCATAGGGCGCATAAGGTCCGGTCAACAGCCCACTGTTCAGCCAGATGCCGACCACGGTGCCGAGCATCAGCGGCCATAGCCGCTTGAGGATGTCGCGCAGATAAGGGCCGACGAAGGTCTGCCAGATGTTGGTGACGATCGCCGGCACGATGACGATCGAGATCGCCTGCGCAGGCGGCATCGTCACGGCCAGCAGTCCCATAGAAACCGTCGGCAGGCCAAGCCCCAGCGTTCCCTTGACGAAACCGGCAAGCAGGAAGGCGAAGGCGATCAGGATAAGCATCGAGTCGAACATGTCTGCACATTGACCGATCGCCGCGAGCGGCACAATCTGGAGATTACGGAGAATGCCTTCGGCTTTGCCGAAGCTGAACGGAGCCTGACATGCGCTTCGACCTGGTCGATCTGCAGCTCTTCATTGCGGTGGCGGAGACACGCAGCATCACCAATGGCGCCTCCCGCGTTCATCTGGCGCTGGCGTCCGCGAGCGAACGGATCAAGGGGCTCGAGGCTGCGCTTGGCGTGTCGCTGCTCAAGCGCGGCCGCCGTGGAGTCGAACTCACCGCCGCTGGCGAAAGCCTGCTCGATCATGCGCGGATCGTGATCCACAATGTCGAAGCGCTGCGCGGCGACCTCGCCGCCTATGCCAGCGGCGTCAGGGCGAGCGTGCTGCTGCTCGCCAATACCTCGGGCCTGTCGGAGCATCTGCCGCGGGCGCTCGCCGCCTTCCTGCGCGAGCATCCCGACATCAATGTCGACGTCGAGGAGCGCGAGAGCGCCGACATTGCGGCTGCGATCGCGACCGGTGCTGCGGATCTCGGCTTCGCCGCCGAGCATGCGTTGCCCGAAAGCGTCGAGCGCTTCCTGTTCAGCGAGGATCGCCTGACGCTGGTGGCCTCGCGCCGCAGCGATCTCGCAGGGCGCCGCCAGATCGATTTCCAGGACGTGACCGACTATGACTTCGTCGGGCTGACCGCCTCGACCGCGCTGCAGGCCCACATCGCCAAGCATGCGGCCCGGCTCGGCGCCCGTCTGCGGTTCCGGGCGCGCCTGCGCGATTTCGACGCGATCTGCCAGATGGTCGCGGCCGACGTCGGCATCGCCGTGATCCCGGAGACGGCCGCCCGGCGCTGCGCCCGATCGATGCCGATTGCGTCGATCCGGCTGCGCGACTCCTGGGCCGACCGCAAACTCACGATCTGCGCCCGCAGCTTCAAGGCATTGCCGCGCCCGGCGAAGCTGCTCGTCGACTACCTGCGCAAGGCCGCGCCTTGACGGGCGGCTCGCTCAACCATTGAGCAGCTTCATCGCCGCTTCGTGCACCCGCGGGTCGCCCGCGGCGATGATGCGGCCGCCGCTCTGCGCCGGCTTGCCTTCCCAGGTGGTGACGATGCCGCCAGCGCCGGTGACGATCGGAATCAGGCCTGCGATGTCATACGGCTTGAGCTCGGTCTCGACCACGAGATCGAGATGGCCGGCGGCCAGCATGCAGTAGGAGTAGCAGTCGCCGCCATAGCGCGTGAGCTTCGTGGCGCTCTCGATCCGTCCAAAGCATGCCCGGTCGGTGGCGTTCATCAACAGCGGACTCGTGGTGTAGGCTGTCGCGTCCTTGAGCGACGCGCAGCGCCTGACGGAAAGCCGCCGCTCGCCGGACGGGCCGGAGTAATGCGCTGAACCATTGTCGCCGGAGAACCGCTCGCCGATATAGGGCTGATGCATCATCCCGAACACCGGCGTGCCCTTGTGCAGCAGTGCGATCAGCGTGCCCCAGATCGGAAAGCCGCCGATGAACGACTTGGTGCCGTCGATCGGATCGAGCACCCAGACATATTCGGCGTCCTCGCGCTCATTGCCGAATTCCTCGCCGACGATGCCGTGTTGGGGGAAATTGGCCTTGATCAACCGCCGCATCACCGCTTCCGCTGTGCGGTCGGCTTCGGTGACGGGATCGAAATCGTTGACGCTCTTGTTGTCGACCGAGAGCGAGGTGCGGAAGAACGGCAGGATGGTTTCGCCGGCGGCGGTCGCGAGGCGGCCGATGAAGGCAGTGAAATCAATGACCGGCACGGCTGTTCCCTAAAGCGCGATGCGAACTGGCAACTTAACGCTACTGCCTAGCTCAATCCGGCGTAATCCGCACCGACATTGAGGAATTTTGTCGCCGGCATTTTTGAGTGCGCAAGGGATGCCATGCGCCGCTATGAGTTTTGGGACTAGGTGCAATCACGAAATGGGAGGCTGTGGTCGAAGTGGGGTATTAATCATTCATTTCTTGACGGAAGATGTTGAAAGAAAACGACAAAGTTCGACTTTAGCCCTGTGTTGCAGGTCTGCAAGCCCTGCGGATAATGCATGGGAAATGAATCTAAAACCGCTTGCGTTTTGTGCGGCGCGGCGGCATATTGTTGCGGTGCGGTAGCGCCTTGCGCTATCGCTGCCCTCCTTGGGCGTTTCCTCCCTAGACTTGGGCCGCTTGTTCATTCAAGCGGCCCTTTTTTCTTTTGGGGTTCTTGCTGTCATTCCGCGGCGCGAAGCGAACCCGGAATGACGAGGAAACTTATTCCGCTGCTGCCTGGAACGGACCGAGGTCGCCGAGCGGGACTTCCGCCAGTGCCTCCGCCAAGGTCGCGAAATCGGCGGCCAACTGCGCAAAGCGCGGGCCGCGCTCGCGCCGGCGCTCATCCATGTAGACCGCGCGGTTGAGTTCGAGCTGAACGGTATGCAGGCCGCTCGCCGGGTTGCCGTAGTGCTCGGTGATGAAGCCGCCCGCATAGGGCTTGTTGCGGCCGATCGAATAGCCGAGCCCGCTCATGATGTCTTCGACCACGTCGGGGAGCAGCGGCGCGCAGCTTGTGCCGTAGCGGTCGCCGATGACGATGTCGGGCCGTCGCGGCTCGTCCCGCGACACCCCGATCGACGGCATCGAGTGGCAGTCCACCACAACAACGGTTCCGAACGCCTGGTGCGCCTTGTTGATCAGCCGGCGCAGCGCCCGGTGATAGGGCTTGTAGAGCGCCTCGATCCTTGACAGCGCCTCGTCGACATTGAGCCGCTCGCGATAAATCTCCTGGCCGTCGCCGACCACGCGCGGGATCGTGCCAAGCCCGCCGGCGACCCGCATCGAGCGCGTATTGGCAAAGCTCGGAAGCCGGCCCGTGAACATGCGCGGATCGAGCTCATAGGGCTCGCGGTTCACGTCGACATAGGAGCGCGGGAAATGCACCCGCACGACCGGAAAGCCGCGCTCGCTCAAGCCTTCGATCAACTCGTCCATGAAGGAGTCTTCCGAGCGCCTGAGCGACGTCAGATCGATCCTGGAGGCGTTGAGGAATTCGGCCGGATAGACCGAGCCCGAATGCGGCGAGTTGAAGATGATCGGCGCCCGCCAATTGACGGGTTCGACGATCTCGAACGGAGGCGGCAATTCGCCGTCAGGCCTGCTCATCGTCCGGCGCCGTCCCTTCAATTCCGCTGGGCCTTCCAGCACGATTCTGCCGGAAAAACGGAGGATTTATGTGCGGGCATTGTCGGTAATCACAACCCTTCTGCCAAGCGAAAAAAATCGTGAGCCGGGCTGGAATGTCTCTTAAGAGCGGGTAACGCCTGACGTGATTGATTCGCGCGGCGTTCCGGTCCACAACTAAGTTAAGCATCCGGTCGGCCGCGACGGCTCATCTTTCACTCGAAATTTACTGCCTATCGGGCTTAGTGTGCGGACCGATCCTCCCAAGCCGGGATTCGACGAAATCAACGCCATGCCCAAAATCCTCCTCGCCGAAGACGACAACGATATGCGCCGCTTCCTGGTCAAGGCGCTCGAAAACGCCGGATTCCAGGTTTCCCCACACGATAACGGTATGTCGGCCTATCAGAGGCTGCGCGAGGAGCCGTTCGAGATGCTGCTCACCGACATCGTGATGCCGGAGATGGACGGCATCGAGCTCGCCCGCCGCGCCTCGGAACTCGATCCCGACATCAAGATCATGTTCATCACCGGATTCGCCGCCGTCGCCCTGAACTCCGATTCGGAGGCGCCCAAGAACGCCAAGGTGCTGGCAAAGCCTGTCCACCTGCGCGAATTGGTCAGCGAAGTGAACAAGATGCTGGCGGCCTGACCCGCGGCCAAGATTTCGCCTTCAAGCGTCCTTGCCTGCCCGCCTGGGGTCCGTTATAGGGACCCGACCCAGCCGATTTTTCGGGCGCGTAGCTCAGCGGGAGAGCACTACCTTGACATGGTAGGGGTCACAGGTTCGATCCCTGTCGCGCCCACCAGCCTTCGCTCGCGAAGCGAGAGAAGGCTGCCGCGCCGAAGCCCCACGGGCGCAGGCGGGCTTGCGTCCGCGAGCTACGGCTCGGCAAGCCACTTGTTCGTTCCTTGAGGGCTACGCGTGGCGCAGCCAAGCGGAGCAGGCCGCATCGACGGCTTGGGTTCCTGATCCAAGAGTCAAATGACTCGCCGCTGTCATCGTTCGCGAAGGCGACGATTCAGTAGGATGGGTGGAGCGAAACCCATCGCGATGGAGCAAGCCGCGCGATGATGGGTTTCGCTCCGTTCTACCCATCCTACGTTCCGTTGCGCCTGCGGAAGCAACCACAGAAGCGTCGAAGCGCGTCTTCCCGGGATGCGCGGTCGGTTACATCTGCGCTGACAAGATCTCGAGCTCGCTGTGGAGATATCCTGAAGGGAACACGACGCCGCATTCGTCGCCCCGCCTCCAGACGACGTGGCAGTGCGTGCTCGACTTGAAGCCGTCGAACGACATGAGGAAGTCGTTGGCGAAGAAGTGAAATGAATTCGAGTACAAACCAGCACCGCGCATATGGAGATTTCTTACTAGGCAGGGATGAACTCCCGAAATCCCGCTAAACGAAAGCAATGCGAGCTGGTTCAACTGAACACGTTCTAGGGCACGACGCTCAATCATGACCGGACGCTCCAATTGATAAAATATTGGCAATTGAAATCCCGGAGCGCTGCAACTTTCCATCAGTGCGGCTGTCCTAATGCCTGCGCGCGTGTCCCTATGGTTAACGGTCGACGCGAGGAAAGCGCGAGCGAGATGGCACAAACCGCGCATCCGCGCGACACCTCACACTTTCTGGCGTCGCTCTGGCACAAAGTGCACTGACGAACGCGCAATGGTTGTGCTTATTTGCGACGCTACTTCTCGCCGATCACACCCCGAGCGCCAAAGCCCCCGTGGTCGGCCGGGAGAGCAAAGGCGGCCCCGGCGTGATTCCGACGGCTTGCGCCGGGGCAGTCCGGCCGATGTCGCGTGGTTCAAATGGCGACGCTTCATGTCGGCCTCAGTAATGTCCGCCAAATTTTTCCGACGGTCAGGATGCGGAACCGTGCGCAAGCGATGAGCTGACGCCTGTTCGGCAGTTCCATTTTATAGGACGGCCCGTCTCGGCCTCCGGCGCCAGTCCGGTTTTAGAGACATGTCACAAATCCTATATAGAGATAGCCATCGTGCCTTCGCCGAGGGGCTCGGCGCGCCCCAAATGATCTGAGTGGCCTTCTCCAGAGATGTGCGTACCGACCAGAATTGTTATCCCGGCGAAAGCGCCCGCCATATGAAGATGGACGGTTCAGATGATCCGTTGCCCGCGAGGGAGACGGACAGGATAAAGGCCGCGCTCACTGCAGGAGATCCGACGGCCTGGTCCAACGCAGAAGTGGCGCGTCTCGTCATCATCCCGGCTCTGGTGGTGCTGTTGTTCGCCGGTGGCGTCTATTGGATCAAGGTACAGCACCCAGCCGCATCATCGGTCGATCAAGGACCGACGTCTACAATACAGGTGCGCCTGGTTCCTCAACGCGAGGAGACACCGATTCCAATCGATTCGACTTCGCAGGCGACGACGGCGAATGTCGCCCATTCGAATCCTGAAGCCGAACAGCCGGATGATCAGGCGAAGGATGAGGTTGTGATCAAATCGCCTGACCAGGCGTCCCTGCCTGTTGAAGCGAGTCCCAGCATCCCCAGCATCTCACGTCGTTCGACCGTGACGAATGTGGTGCCGAACAATGCCCTGGTGAAGTTTCAACAAAGCCTGCTCAAGCACATCGCAAGATTTCAGCGGTATCCCGCGGCGGCCCACAATAGGCTTCAAGGCACGGTCGAAACGTTCTTCTCGATCGACCGGAGAGGGCGCCTCCTGGGTGTTTGGGTGAAAACAAGCTCCGGCCAGACACTGCTCGATACCGAGGCGATCGAGACCATCAAGAGGGCGCAACCTCTTCCATCCATCCCAGCCGAACTTCCGGATCGCCTCAACGTCCAGATTCAACTGGCCTTCGATCCATCCTAAGGCCTCCCCCTAACCACTGCACGGTCTACGGCTGATTGCCCGGCTCGAAAGTGCAGTCGGCGCCGCCGCCGGCCTTTTGCTCGATCACCCTGGGATCGATCGTGCAGTTCAGCTTCGACAAGCCCGCGATGTTCGATCCGGCGGCGCCCTCGGCGGGGACGCCCGCCATCAGCATGGTTGCAAACAATTCGTTGGCGTCGCGGCCTTTCAGCGCGCGCTTGGCGATCTTGAAGGTGATGTCGCAGGAGCGCGACGTGATGTCGACATTGCTGGTGCGGCAGACGATGTTGTCGGCGGTGACGGAGATCTTCCCGCCATAGGGAAAATTGGTGTCGCCCTTGAAGAAGGAAGCGACGGTACGCTTGGGCGCGGCGGCGATCGGCGAGTATTGGGCGACCACGGCGGCGAGCGCCAGTGCCGCCGAACCTGAAGCGGAGGTAGCTGGGGCCGCGCTCGCGCCGGCAGGTGCAGACAAGAAAATCAGGGCTGCCAAACATCCAACGCGCGTCATTCCTGCCTCTTCCGCGTGTCGTCCCCGCGAAGGCGGGGACCCATACCGCGTGATGTCTCGATAGGATTCGGTCATAGTCAGCTTCGCAAAACTACTTCCTGTGGTTATCGTCCCGGGTCAAGCCCGGGACGACGCGGAGAGAGTTGTAGAGTTGTTGGGTGGGCAAAGCGCAGCGTGCCCACCATCGCGAGCGGAGTCTTTGATGGTGGGCACGTCGCTGCGCTCCTTTGCCCACCCTACGACGCTACGAACTAGCCTTCGCCATCAATCCCTCGACCATGGCGCGGACGATGGAGGCGACTTCGCTGCGCAACGCTTCGATCGGCACTGCGATCAGCTTCTGCTCTAACCCCAGCGCGACTATGCCGTGGACGGCCGAGAACAGGCTGCGCGCGGTGACGCTCAGGTCTTGCGGCGAGCGCGCCGGAAAGAGTGCGGCGAGCGGGTGGTAGATGTGGCGGAACAGGTCCATCTGCTCGGAGATGGCCCAGTCCGGGACCGGCTTGCCCGGTGCCATCCGGTGCTCGAACAGTGCGCGCCATAACTCGAGATTGTCGGCGGCGAAATCGCAATAGCCGACCGCGATGCGGACCAGCGTGTCGATGGGATCCGCGGGACCGTCGCGCTCTGCCGCGGTGAGGGCCGCGTCGAGCCGGGCCAGCGTGCGCGATCCTATCCGCAGGATCAGTTCGTCGACGTCCTCGACCAGATTGTAGACCGCGCCATTGGCGATGCCGATCTCGCTGGCGAGATCGCGCGTCTTCAGGCCGGCCAATCCGCCGGCGGCGATCGATCGTTCTGCCGCTTCGATCAGCCGCTCGCGGTTTTTAGCTCGTCGTTCCAAGGCCTTGGACATTTGTTAACTAAATACATGAGCAACGCTCAAGATTTTCTTGAACCATGCTCAGGTTCCCGTTACAAAGATGATGTGAGCAATGCTCATAACAGGGAGCTGGCAAATGTTCAAAACCGTTTTCACGCTTTTTCGCGGCACCGTGGCCGCGGCAGAGGAGGAGTTGCAGGATCGGTCGGCCCTCCTCATCCTCGACCAGCAGATGCGCGACGCGGCCTCGGCCGTCGACCGCTCCAAGCGGACGCTGGCTCTGGCGATTGCCGGCGACCAGCAGGAGGGCCGTCGGCTTGAGGCGACCAATGCGCGGATCGCGGATCTCGAGGCGCGGGCCACGGCCGCGCTGGAAGGTGGCCGCGAAGATCTGGCGCGGGAGGCGGCGCAGGCGATTGCCAATCTCGAAGCCGACCGCGACGCCGCGATGACCGCGCGCACGCTGTTCGGTCAGGAGATCGCGCGGTTGAAGCGCCATGTCGCCAATGCCGAGGCGCGGCTCACCGAACTCGACCGCGGCCGCCGCATCGCCCGCGCCTCGGACGCAGTGCGCTCGCTGCGCCGGAGCGGCATCGAGGCGGTGCGCCCATACGAATCCACGCTGCCGGAAGCGGAGAACACGCTGCGCAAGTTGCGCGAACGGCAGATGGAAGCCCAGGCCGCCGACGAGGCGCTGATCGAACTCGATACCGCCAGCGGACCGCTTGCCACGGCTGAGAAGCTCGCTGAGCAGGGCTTTGGGCCCCGCATGAAATCGACCGCCGACGACGTGCTCGCACGGCTCAAAGCCGGGCGTGCAGCTACTGCCTGAACCTTCAAGTCCTCAACATTGTTCATTTAAGGAGAGATTGCCATGAACCAGAACGTCCAGCCCCACAGCAATGCCTGGGTTACCTTCACCTATGCCTCCTTCCTCGGCTCCGCCTTCCTGGTCGGCGTCGGCATATTCTTCCTGCCCGTCGATCTCTGGATGAAGGGCTATCTCACCATGGGGATCGTGATGCTGGTGCAGACCTGCGTCACCCTGACCAAGACGGTCCGCGACGTCCACGAAAGCGGCCGGCTCGTAAACCGCATCGAGGATGCCAAGGCTGAACGGATCCTGATGGAAGTGTCCAAGGTGGCCTGACCAGGGCAGTTGGAGACGGACCGAACTTTTCGAGGCGGCGGATGTCTGGCATCCGCCGCTTTTTGCCGCGAGGATGCATCGATGACGGCGCACAAGGGAGCATTTACCTTCTGGCGATGAGCGCCGTCCGGCGCTCACAGCGCCTTAATGGGTGACGGGCAGTAATTGGGCCCGACAACGGGCAGCGGCATGGCGTCTTCCTGGAGCGGCATTTCGGTCTCGCGCTTGCGCGAAAGGTTTGGCAAAGCCGGCGCGGCACTGACGCGCTTGCCCGGCCACGCCACCTTCTGGCTCAAGGCGTTGTCGCAGCCAAACATCGATCTCACCTTGCGCACGCATGCGGGCCTTCGCACGCGGATCGTCGAGCGTCCGGGCAGCTCGCTGCCGCCGGAAGAATTGGAGGCACTGGCCTCGCAGCTACGCGTCGTGGCCGCCAAGACGCTGCCGCAGGAGAGCCTGACCTACGGCATCTTCTCCGGCGAGCCAGAGCGTCTCGCGCGCGCCATCATCACGCTGATCTGTGAGGAGGAAACCGGGCGGCCGATCGCCTTCAATGCGCTGTCGGTGATGGAGGTCGAGCTCGACGGCGCGCCGATCGACGTCACCCATCTCGGCCTCGTGATGGTCGACCCTGAAGTGCGCGGGCAGGGGTTGTCCTGGGTGCTCTATGGCATGACCGCGCTGGTGCTGTTCGCGCGCGACGGGCTACGTCCGAAATGGATTTCGAATGTCACGCAGGTGCCGGCGGTGGTCGGCATGGTCTCTGAGACATTTTCCGATGTGTATCCATCGCCGCTGTCAGGCGCGCGGCGGAGTTTCGCGCATCTGCAGCTCGCACGCGGGATCATGGCGCATCACCGCGCGGTGTTTGGTGTTGGCCCCGAGGCTGGCTTTGACGAGGAACGCTTCGTCATCACCGATGCTTACACCGGCGGCTCGGATGCGCTGAAGAAAAGTTTCGAGATCGCGCCAAAGCATCGCAATGCGATCCATGGCGAGTTCTGCGCCCGCGAGCTCGATTATGCGCGCGGCGATGACGTGCTGCAGCTCGGCCGCATCGATCTGGCCGGCGCGCGGCGCTATCTCACGAGCGAGGTGCCGGCGGGCTCGCTGCCGGCGCTGATTGCCGCCTCCGCCGTGCTGGCGTTGCAGCGGCTGGTGTTGCCGTTCTTCCACTGGATGGATGATACGCGCGCGTTCGGCTCGCTGCGGCCGCGTTCTCGCGACCAGAAGGATGGGCGCCGATGAATCCCGGGATCATCGCCGATTCCATCGTCAATCTCTGCGGCGCGATCGGGCTCTGCGTCGCGATGATGACGTTCTACTGGCGCGACCCGAACAGCCCGCTGACGCGGCGCCTGCTGTTCGGACTCGGCGTGATCGCGCTCCTGTTCCTGGTGCGCGGCGTGGCGTGGTGGAGCGGCAGCGATGTGCTGGACCGCTTGAGCGTGATTCCGGCGGCGCTGATCCCGCTCGGCGCGCTTGTCGTGACCGAGGGGATGCTGCGGCGACATGCACCGCGCGTGGTGAAGATGCTGGCGGTGTTCGGCGGCATCCTGCTCGGCCTTGGCGGCGCGCTCGGGCTTGCCCGCTTCACGACCGCTTATGCCGTATCCCTGTCGCTATTCCAGCTTGCGGGCTTTGTCGTCTGCGCTTTGTTGCTCGCGAGCCGCGATCGCGCTTCGCTGATGGCGTCGGAAAATCGCAGCATCGGACGCCTCGCAGCCGGTGCGCTGATCGTGATTCCGTTCGTGATCACCGATTTCCGCACGCTGTTTCCGGACATCCCGGTTCGGCTCGGTGCGATCGGCGCGCTCTTGACCGTCACCGTGATCCTGATCGCAGGCGGCGGTGCCGAGACGCGGCGTCACGGGCTTGCGCTGATGACCTTAAGGCTTGGCAGCTCGGCGCTGCTCGGCATCGCCGCCGCCTTCATCACCGGCGATGTCGATGCGGCGCAGATTGAGCGCTTCTGCGCGGTCGCGGTCGCCGGCGTGCTTACGATCGCCCTGATGACGGATGCGCTGCGCGCGGTGTTCGAGGCGCAGGAGCCGGGGGTGCTGAACGCGGCCGTGCTGTCGACGGCGAGGACGCGTGATGAATTGATCGCCGAACTGGCGCGGCATCCGATTTTCGAGCATGCCCGGCGCTACCGTGAGGTCGAGCTCGCGCATTACGATCCGTCGCTGCTGCGGGAATTGTTGGCGACGGAGCGAGTGCTGCGCCGGTCCGACGCGCCCTGGGGAGCTTCGTTTGATGATCCCGCAGTCGAGCGCGTGCTGTCGCTGATTGCAGCCAACAGCGCCACGCATGTGATCGTGCTCTCGCATGATCCGGTCGACCTGATCGTGCTCGCCGTGCCCGTCACATCAGCCGACCCCGCCACCGAAACCGCACTCGCGCTGGTGCGGAGGCTGCTGGCGCTGACGCCGGAGAGGGTGTGAGGTCGGCGGAGATCCGCCGGCCCCTTTTGGATTCTCGCTCGCCTATCAGCCGCAGACCTGCGTCGGCTGCGTGCGCCAGCCGTGCGTGGTGTGGACGCGGCGGTTCACGACGTAGCAATTGCCGTTGTCGTAATAGGTGTCGCCGTAGCCGTAGTACGGATAGTCGTAGGCGTAGTCGTCGTAATAGTAGGGATCATAGAAGCCGCCACCGAAGCCTGTGCCGAAGGCGAAGCGCCGTCCATGGAAGCCGCGGCCGCGGAATCCGCCACCGCGGAATCCGCCGAAGCCCTGATGAATGCCGCCGAACGCGCTGTGGAAGCCTCCGCCAGCAAAGCCGCCGCGAAAACCACCGCCGCCGAAGCCGCCACGGAATCCACCACCGCCAAATCCGCCACCGTGGAATCCACCGCCGCCAAAGCCGCCACCATGGCCGCCGCCTCCACCGAAGCCGCCACCACCATGGCCGCCGCCGCCTCCGCCACCGCGCGCCAACGCTACCGTCGGCGCCGCCGCAAGACCAACCGATGCAGCCGCCAACAATGCGATAACCATCTTGCGTAACATTACACCACTCCGTCAGTATCGCACCCAGCCCGCGGTAACGATCAGGTGGCGATCATTTGCGAGATCGCGATGCACACACCGCTCAACTCCGTGCGAGCGGAGTTTAAATTCTAGTTTAGAGAGAGTTGAACGGCGCAGTCGGAGTAGCGCTGCGGTATTACATCCGAAATGAAAAACGCCCGCTTCGTTGCGGGCGAAAAAAACGACCGCGGCACGAAGGCCGCGGTCGTTTGATTTTTAGTTCGCGTTACGCCGGCGGCGCGTTGATGATCTGAAGCTGGGTGAATTCGGCAAGACCCTCTTCGGCGAATTCGGTGCCGATGCCCGACTGCTTGGCGCCGCCGAACGGGATGTTCGGGGCCATGTCGAGATGCTTGTTGATCCACACCGTGCCGGCCTCGATGCGGCTCGCGACCTTGTGAGCCCGCTGGGTATCCGACGACCAGACCGACGCGCCGAGCCCGTAATTGGTCGCGTTGGCGCGGCGGATCACATCCTCGTTGTCGGAGTATTTGATGATCGGCAGCACCGGCCCGAACTGCTCCTCGTCGACCAGCCTCGACCCCTCCTTGATGTCGCGCACCAAAGTGGGCTCGATGAAGTAGCCCGGACGGTCCATCGCCGATCCGCCGGCGATCACGTTGCCGTTCTTGTGGGCGTCCTCCAGGAACGCCTTCACCTTTTCGTACTGCATCTTGTTCTGCAGCGGACCGAGCTTGGTGCCTTGCTTGGAGCCGTCATCGACCACGGTGTTCTTCGCTATCGCGACCAATTCGTTGCAAATCTCGTCGTAGACGGATTCGTGCACATAGAGCCGCTTGATGGCGAGGCAGACCTGGCCGGAATTCTGGAACGCGCCTTCGAAGATGCCGGGCGCAACCTTCTTCGGATCGACGTCGTCGAGCACGATGCCGGCGTCGTTGCCACCGAGCTCCAGCGTGATGCGCTTCAAGGTCTGCGCGGCGCTCGCCATCACCTTCTGTCCCGTCGCCGTTGAGCCGGTGAACGAGATTTTGCGGATGTCAGGGTGTTTCGTCATGTGGTCGCCGAGGTCATTGGCATCGGCGATCACATTGAGCACGCCCTTCGGCAGGATGTCCTGCACGAGCTCGGCAAAGCGCAGCGTCGAGAGCGGCGTGGTGGGCGCGGGCTTGACCACCAGCGTATTGCCGGCAAGCAGGGCCGACGGCAGCTTGAAGCTGAGGATCAGCAGCGGATAGTTCCAGGGGATGACGGCGCCGACCACGCCGAGCGGGCGGCGATAGGCTTCGACGCGGCGGTCGCCGGAATTCTCGACCACCCGCATCGGCAGGTCGAGCGAGCCGAGATAGCGGAAGAAGGCAGCCATGCCCATGACCTCGCCGGTCGCATCCGCCAGCGGCTTGCCCTGCTCCCTGGTCAGGATCCGCGCGAGTTCGTTGCCATTGGCCTCGATCGTCTCAGCCATCTTGATCACGAGCTTGCGGCGCTCCTCGATCGGCGTGGCGGCCCAGGCCGGGAAGGCGGCCTTGGCGGCGGCGACGGCCTGATCGAGCTGCTGCTTGGACGCGCGCGGACATTGCGCCAGCACGTCTTCGGTCGCTGGATTGAGGACCGGCATGGTCAGATCGCCGGGTACCATCTCTCCGTCGATGAGAAGATTGTAGTCACTCATTGGCTTGCTCTCCCTGTGAACGGGCCCTTGGGGCCTCGCCGGTTACGAACCACGTTATATTCACATGGATATCACGATTGGAGAAGGCCGGCCATTCCCAAGATTGGACTTGACGGTGATAGGGCGACTATTTTCCCTTCACGAACGCCGCGAAGGCGTCCGCATAATCCGGATGCCAGCGCGACAGCGCGGGACGGTTCTCGACGATGTCGCCGACGGCCCAGAGGATGCGCCGCTCGTCGAGCTGCCGCGGCACGTCATTGTCGGGGCAAAGGATGTAGAAGTCGCCCGCATCCAGGCGCTCGATCATGAAGTCGATCGTCTGCTCCGACGTCCAGGCGCTGGCCGGCTTCTCGGCGCGGCCGCGTGCGGTCAGGCCGGTGAAGACGAAGCCGGGGATGAGCAGATGCGCGGTGAGGCGGCAGCCCGGCGTGTTGCGCAATTCATGCTGCAGCGCCTCGGTGAAGGCCTTCACGCCGGCCTTGGATACGTTGTAGGCCGGATCGCCCGGAGGCGTCGTGATGCCCTGCTTGGAACCGGTGTTGATGACGAGGCCGTCGCGCCCGCGCTCGATCATGCGCGGCACGAAGGCATGCGTGCCGTTGATGATGCCCCACAGGTTGACGCCGAGAATCCTCTGCCAGTTCTCGCGCGGACCGAACATTTGGCCGCCCGGCTGGATGCCGGCGTTGTTCATCAGGATGTCGGTGCCGCCGAACCGCTGTTGCACCGCGCTTTCCAGCTTCACGAGATCCTCGAACCGGCTGACGTCGACGGTTTCGGTCATGATGCTGCCGGCGCCGCCGGGCGCGATCGATGACAGTTTTGTGGCGGCTTCCTTGAGACGGTCGACACCGATATCGGCGACACAGACCTTCATGCCCGAAGCGGCGAAGCGCATGGCGGCGGCGAGTCCGATACCGGACGCGCCTCCGGTGATTACGGCGACATGATTTGGCGACATGGCGGGATGTGGCATCGTCTCTCTCCGACAAATATGTGGCAGCGATCTCTAGGCTAACATGGCGGGCATGCCATGCGCGAAGGTGCATGGGAGGTCTTCATTGCCGCACTGCCCGCTATGAGGCCGGCTGCTTTACGGATTCGGGTCGCCGTTGTAGAGTTCCGCATATAACGGGTCTGAAACCGGCAAGGCCCGTCATATAAATCTCGTTCCATATCAAGGGAGTGCAAACATGGCTGTCACACAGGCAATTCCGATCACGCGTCACCCTTACGCGGACGGTTCCTACAAGAAGATGCTGATCGACGGCCAATGGGTCGATGCGGCCTCCGGTAAAAAGTTCGAGACCCACAATCCCGCGACCGGCGAATTGCTCGCGACGGTTGCCGAAGGCGACGCGGAAGACATCAACCGCGCGGTGGCAGCGGCGCGTCGCGCTTTTGAGGGCCCGTGGAGCAAGGTCAAGCCGTTCGAGCGGCAAAGCATGCTCCTGAAGCTCGCCGAACTGGTGGAGAAGAATTTCGAGGAACTGTCGCAGCTCGATACGCTCGACATGGGCGCGCCGATCAGCCGCACCCGCGGCAACCGCCTGCGCGTGCTCGGCATGCTCCGCTATTACGCCGGGCAGGCGACAGCGCTGCATGGCGAGACCATCGAGAACTCGCTGCCGGGCGAGATCTTCTCCTACACCCTGAAGGAGCCGGTCGGTGTGGTCGGCGCGATCATTCCCTGGAACGGGCCCTTGGCGGCGAGCGTCTGGAAGATCGGCCCGGCGATCGCAACCGGCTGCACGGTTGTGCTCAAGCCTGCCGAGGAAGCGCCGCTGACGTCGCTGCGGCTCGCCGAGCTCTGCATGGAAGCCGGCATTCCGCCCGGTGTCGTCAACGTGGTGCCGGGGTACGGCGAGACCGCGGGCGCGGCGCTCTCCTCACATCCCGGCGTCGACAAGGTCGCCTTCACCGGTTCGCACGTCACGGGACAGGCGATCGTGCGGGCGTCGGCCGGCAACCTCAAGCGCGTCTCGCTCGAGCTCGGCGGGAAGTCGCCGGACATCGTGTTCGCCGATGCCGATCTCGACCAGGCGGTGCCGGGCGCGGCGATGGCGGTGTTTGCCAATTCCGGGCAGATCTGCAGCGCGGGTACGCGGCTGTTCGTCGAGCAGAAGGTCTATGACGAGTTCGTCGGCCGCGTCGCCGAATTCGGCAGGAAGCTACAGGTCGGCAACGGCATCGACCCGAACACGCAGATCGGCCCCCTGGTGTCGCAGCAGCAGATGGATCGTGTCTCCGACTATCTCGAGATCGGCCAGAAGGAGGGCGCGAAGGCGGTTGCCGGCGGCGCACGGCTGACCGAAGGGCCGCTCGCCAAAGGCTATTTCGTGCAGCCCACGGTGTTCGCCCATGTGCAGGACAATATGCGCATCGCGCAGGAGGAGATCTTCGGGCCTGTCATCTCCGCAATCGCCTTCAAGGATACCGACGAATTGATCCAGCGCGCCAATGCCACGATGTTCGGGCTCGGCAGCGGTGTCTGGACTACCAATGTCAGCAAGGCGCATCAGGTTGCGCGGGCGCTGCGCGCCGGCTCGGTCTGGGTCAACTGCTACCAGGCGATGGACCCTGCGGTGCCGTTCGGCGGCTACAAGATGAGCGGCTATGGCCGTGAATCCGGCAAGCAGCATCTGGAGGAATATCTCAACGTCAAGGCGGTCTGGATCAAGACGGCCTGATATTTAAGCGGCGCGGTGTTCTTCCGAGTGGCGGCCCTCGTGGCCGCCACTCGCTTTTCAGCGGCGCGTGCCTCCCCTATAGTGCCGGCAACGACAACACAAAATCCGGGGCAGGCATGAAATTCCCGTCGCTTTTCTCTCCTCTCAAGTTCGGTCCCTACCAGCTCCAGCATCGCGTGGTGATGGCGCCCTTGACGCGGATGCGCGCGGAAAAGCCGTCGCTGGCGCCGCGGCCGCTGAACGTGGAATATTATGCTCAGCGTGCGACGCCGGGTGGCCTGATCATCGCGGAAGCCTCGCCTGTGGTGAATACCGGGTTCGGCAGCCCCGGTATTCCCGGCATCTACAGCGAGCAGCAAATTGCCGGCTGGCGGAAAGTGGTCGACGCCGTGCACGCCAAGGGCGGCATCATCTTCCTGCAGCTCTGGCATGTCGGGCGCGTCTCGCACTCCTCCTTCCAGCCGGGCGGCGCGCTGCCGGTCGCGCCTTCCGCCGTGGCGATCTCCTCCGAGTTCAAGACGATGACGGCTGATGGCAAGGTGGTCGATTACGAGACGCCGCGCGCGCTCGAGACCTCTGAGATTCCCGGCGTGATCGAGGCCTACCGCGAAGGCGCGAAGAACGCGATGAAAGCCGGGTTCGACGGCGTCGAGATCCACGGCGCCAATGGCTATCTGATCGAGCAGTTCCTGCAGTCGCGCAGCAATCTGCGCACTGACCAGTATGGCGGGTCGATCGAGAACCGCGTGCGCTTCCTGATGGAAGCGACGAAGGCCGTCGTCGATGTCTGGGGTGCGAACCGCGTCGGCGTGCGGCTGTCGCCTTACGGCATCGCCAATGGCAGCGGCGAGGCGGACCCGATGCCGCTCTACAGCCACGCCATCAAGTCGCTCGATCCGTTCGGGCTTGCCTATCTGCACTTCATCGAGCCGCGCTCCTCCGGCGCCGGCCGCGCCGAGGTCAATCACCAGAACGTGCCGTCGGCGATGGTGTTGTACCGCCCGATGTGGAGCGGCGTCCTGATCACCGCCGGCGGCTTCACCGGCGAGACGGCGGATGCCGCAATCGCCGCGGGACACGCGGACGCAATCGCCTTCGGCCGCATCTTCATCTCCAATCCGGACCTGCCGCGCCGGCTGCAGCGCAGCTATCCGATAACGCCGTATAATCGCGCGACGTTCTACGGCGGCGAGGAGAAGGGATATACCGATTATCCCGCGCACAACGAGATGGCACAGGCGTAAACATCGCTGTCATTGCGAGCGCAGCGAAGCAATCCATGGTTCCGCGCGTGGAGAGATGGATTGCTTCGTCGCTTTCGCTCCTCGCAATGACGAGGAAACGAGAAGCGAGAATGGCCAAAGCTGCCGCTGCAGGAGGTATCGCGTCGGGCCAATGCCTGTGCGGCGCAGTTCGGCTTGAGATCGACGTGCCGGCGCGCTGGGCCTGGCACGATCATTCCGCGCCGAGCCGCCGCGCGCATGGGGCGGCCTACGCGACCTATGTCGGGAGCTGGCGCAAGCGGTTTCGCATCATCGCGGGAGAGGATGCGATCACGCGCTATGAGGATCCGGCGACGAAGACCGTGCGCAGCTTCTGCGCGACCTGCGGCACGCCGCTGTTTTACGAGCGCGCGCATTCGGCGCACATGGTGAACATTCCGCGCGCGCTGTTCTTGGGCCGTACCGGCCGGCAACCGCTCTATCACATCGCAATCGAAGAGCTGCAGGAGTGGGCCTATACCGGCGAACCGCTGGTGCCGCTGAAGGGTTATCCTGGCGTGGTCTGGCATCGCTCGAAAAAGAAGAAGCGGCCGGATCGCGAGGGGATGTTTTGATTCTTCGTAGCCCGGATGGAGCGAAGCGCAATCCGGCGACACGGTGCAAACCCCGGATTGCGCTGCGCTTCATCCGGGCTACGCCGTGTGCCCGCAAGCCTCTGCGCAAGGCAGCCATGAGCGCAGGCGCGATTGCTCGAGGCCGGCAAGTTTGGTCATGATGCCTCTTCCCGCGCGCCAATGAGCCCGAGGGTAGGAGGAGACATGAAGAATCGCATTACCGGGCGTTCGGCGTTCCTGGCGCTGTTGAAGGACGAGGGCATCACGCATCTGTTCGGCAATCCCGGCACCACCGAATTGCCGATCATGCACGCGCTGAAGGACCATCCCGATCTCACCTATGTGATGGCGATGCAGGAGAGCCTGGTGGTGGCGATGGCCGACGGGTTCAGCCGCGCTTCCGGCAAGCTCGTCGCCTGCAACGTCCATGTCGCGCCCGGGCTCGGCAACGCGATGGGCTCGCTGTTCAACGCCAAATTCACCGGCACGCCGTTGATCCTCACCGCCGGTCAGCAGGAGCAGGGTCACGGATTGACCGAGCCGGTGCTCTACGGCCCGCTGGTGCAGATGGCCGAGCCGCTGGTGAAATGGGCGGTCGAGGTGACGCGACTGGAAGACCTGCCGCGCATCGTGCGCCGCGCCGCAAAGGTCGCAACCACGCCGCCGACCGGGCCGGTGTTCATCTCGCTGCCCGGCGATATCCTCAATTCCGAAGCCGGCATCGAGCTCGGCCGCGCGACCCGCGTCGACACGCGGGTGAAGCCGTCGGATGAATCGCTGCAGGCCCTGGTCGCGCGGATCCTGAAAGCGGAGCGGCCGGTGATTGTCACCGGCGACGAGATCGTCAAAAGCGATGCGCTGCAGGAAGCCGCCGAGCTCGCGCAGGTGCTGGGCGCGCCGGCCTATCAATCGTCGACGCCCTATGGCGCGCACTTCCTCTCCGAAAGCCCGTGCTTCATGGGCGCGATCGCGCGGGTGCAGAAGCTCGCGCGCGAGACGCTGGCGCCTTACGATCTCATCATCGCACTCGGTGGCGATCCCTTGCGGATGTCGGTCTATAGCGAGGTCGATCCGCTGCCGGATGGTCTGGGTATCGTGCAGGTCGGCCTGGTCGACTGGGACCTAGCCAAGAATTACGGCGCCGAGATCGCGCTGAAGGCGGACGTGAAGGAAACCCTGCGCGCGCTGATTCCGGCGCTGAAGGCGGCCGGCGGCGCCGCGCTGGAAGCGCGGGCGAAGCAGGGCCTTGCGGCGCTGGCGTCGAAGAACTGGACCGCGAAGCGGAGGGCGCTGGTCGAGCAGATATCGAAAGCCGAGGGCACCTCGCCGATCGATCCCGACTGGCTGGCGCTGCAGGTGGTCGAGGCGATGCCTGACAATGCGATCCTGGTCGATGAAGGCCTGACCTCGTCGCGGCAGATGATCTCCCTACGTCCGCACCGCGACCGCTACGGCTATCATGCGCTCGCTTCCGGCGGTATCGGCTGGGGACTGCCGGCGTCGGTCGGCGTCAGCCTCGCCAATCCGCAGCGGCCGGTGGTGTGTTTTTCCGGCGACGGCAGCGCGATGTACTCGATCCAGTCGCTGTGGACGGCGGCCAACCACAAGCTGCCGCTGACTTTCGTCATCGTCAACAATGGCGGCTACCGCATCATCAAGCAGCGCCTGCTCGCCTTCCATGGCGATGACCATTATGTCGGCATGGACTTCGTCGATCCGGCGGTTGATTTCACCGGCGTCGCGAAGTCGCTGGGGTTGGAAGCGACACGGATCACCGATCCCCGTGAGCTGAAGGGCGCGCTGCGCTCCGCCTTCAGCCGTCCCGGCGCCAAGCTGATCGAGGTGGTGGTGAGCAACGCGGTGAATTAAGCCGCGCTCTATCAACGCGTCATTGCGAGCGGAGCGAAGCAATCCATCTCTCCGCTAGCGGAGGCATGGATTGCTTCGTCGCTACGCTCCTCGCAATGACGGTCTGAGACGGTGTCGCTCCTACTCCGCCGCCGTCGCGTGCGCCTTGATGCGGTAGCGGCCTGCGGGGTGCTCGGTGGTCAATCGCGCGCGGCCCGCGCCGAACAGTTTCTCGCGCAGCGTGCCCTGCGCATAGTCCTGCTTGTATCGGCCGCGGCGGGTCAATTCCGGCACCAGCATGTCGGCGATATCCTCGAAATCGCCGGGTGAGATCGCAAAGGCAACATTGAGGCCGTCGACGTCGGTCTGCTCGAACCAGCGCTCGATATCATCGGCGACCTTTTCCGGCGTGCCGACCATGACCGGGCCGATGCCGCCGATGCCGACATGCTCGGCGACCTCGCGCACGGTCCAGATGCGATCGGGATCGGCGCGGGTGATGTTGTCCATCGCGGTGCGGCCGGCGTCGTTGTGGACATGACGCACCTCCTGGTCGAGGCCGTAGGTCGAGAAATCGACACCGGTCCAGCCGGACATCAAGGTCAGCGCGCCCTCATGGCTGATGTGGCGGCGATAGTCGGCATATTTCGCTGACGCCTCGGCCTCGGTGTGGCCGAGGATGACGGTCATCATGCTGAACATCAGGACCTCGGCCGGATTCCGCCCCTTCTGCTCGGCGAGCTCGCGGATGGCCGAGACCCGCGGCGCGATCACCTTGGCCGATGGTCCCGACATGAACACGCATTCGGCATGCTCCGCGGCAAACTGCCGGCCGCGCGGCGAGGTGCCGGCCTGGTAGAGTACCGGCGTGCG
The DNA here is from genome assembly GCF_029990105.1 of Bradyrhizobium sp. Arg237L. Lineage (NCBI taxonomy): Bacteria > Pseudomonadati > Pseudomonadota > Alphaproteobacteria > Hyphomicrobiales > Nitrobacteraceae > Bradyrhizobium > Bradyrhizobium sp. Arg237L. The sequence continues at coordinate 44,891 of NZ_JAQMIL010000026.1, forward strand.
CTGCGGCGACGGCTCGCTCAGATGCAGCGCGCTGAGACGGAAGTTCTTGCCCTCGTGCCTGACCGGATGCACCTTCGCGGGATCGGCGAAGATGCTGCGCGCACGATCGCGGATCGCGGCGTCATCCTCCCAGCACCCTTCCCAGAGCTTGTAGACCACCTCCATATATTCGTCGGCCACGTCGTAACGGTCGTCATGTGCCGTCTGCTTGTCCTTGCCGGCGCCGCGTGCGGCGGAGTCGAGATAGCCGGTCACCACGTTCCAGCCGACACGGCCCTCGGTCAGATGATCGAGCGTCGACATCCGCCGCGCGAATGTGTAGGGCGGCTCGAAGGAGAGGTTGCTGGTGACGCCGAAGCCGAGATGCTTCGTCACCGCGGCCATCGCCGGAACCAGCAGCAGGGGATCGTTGACCGGCGTCTGTGCGGCGTTGCGCAGCGCAGCATCCGGGCCGCCGCCGAACACGTCATAGACGCCGAGCACATCGGCGAGGAACAGGCCCTCGAACCGGCCGCGCTCCAGCGTCTTCGCGAGATCGAGCCAGTAGGGCAGCCGGTTATACTCCGCGGTGCGGTCGCGCGGATGGGTCCACAATCCCGGCGACTGATGCGCCACGCAGTTCATGGCAAAGGCGTTGAGCCGGATTTGTTTGGTCATGTGCTAAGCTTTCGATACTTACTTTGTGGCGTGCCGAATGCAATTTTAGCAGAGCCCGGCATCGCTGCGCCACTTCCAGCATAGGGCGTATCCCGATAATGAGGTCGAGAGAATAATTCGATCGACTAGGTGCGGCGAAAGGGAAAGTTATGGCTGACAGGGGTGATGCGATCGCTCGCGTCCGACAGCATTTTCAATCGGGCGAGTTTCTTCGCGAACTCGACCAACGTATCGGCTACCGGACCGAAAGCCAGAATCCCGGCAGCGGCGCCGCGCTGCGCGGGTATCTGACTGATAATCTGCAGCCAGCGCTGGCCGAACTCGATTTCAAGACGCGTTTGATCGAGTCGCCGACGGGCAAGGGTCCGTATCTGCTGGCCGAATATCTCGAGGACGCCTCGCGGCCGACCGTGCTCACCTACGGCCATGGCGATGTCATCGACGGCATGATCGGCGAATGGCGCGATAATCTCGACCCCTGGAAGACCACGATCAAGGGCAACCGCGTCTATGGCCGCGGCACCGCCGACAACAAGGGTCAGCACAGCATCAATATCGCGGCGCTGCGCGCGGTGCGGGAGACCCGCGGCGGCAGGCTCGGCTTCAACGCGAAGTTCATCATCGAAACCGGGGAGGAGATCGGCTCGCCGGACCTGCGGGCGGTCTGCGAAGCGCATCGCGAGGAACTCAAGGCCGATCTGTTCCTGGCATCCGATGGGCCGCGGCTTTCGGCCGAGCGGCCCACGATTTTCCTCGGTTGCCGCGGCGGCCTGCGCATCCATCTCGATGTCAACCTGCGCGAGGGCGGGCATCATTCCGGCAATTGGGGCGGCGTGCTCGCCAATCCCGCGACGATCTTGGCGAACGCGATTGCGAGCCTGGTCGACAGCAAGGGGCAGATGAAGCTGGAGGCGTTGAAGCCGCCGCCGATCTCGAATCGGGTCTGCGCCACGTTGGCGGACGTGAAGGTCGAGCCGAGCGCGGACGAGCCGGCGCTGTCGCCGGACTGGGGCGAGGAGGGGCTGTCGCCCGCCGAGCGGCTCTATGCCTGGAATACGCTGGAAGTGCTGGCGATGTCGGCGGGCAATATCGCAAGTCCGGCGAATGCGATTCCCGGAAAGGCGAATGCCGTGCTGCAGCTTCGCTTCGTCGTCGGCACGAAGATTGGCGAGGTCGTCGATGCCGTGCGTGCGCATCTCCATGCCAACGGCTTTCCGATGGTCGAGGTCAGCGACGCGCAACGCTTTGCGGCGTCGCGGACCGACATGGACAGTCCCTGGATCGACTGGACCGCGGGCTCGATCCGCAAGACCACCGGCAAGGCGCCGGCGGTGCTGCCGAATTTCGGCGGCTCGCTACCGAATGACGTGTTTTCGGAAGGTCTGGGCTTGCCGACGATCTGGGTGCCGCATTCCTATCCCGGCTGCTCGCAGCACGCACCCGACGAGCACATTCTGCTGCCGGTGACGGAAGAGGCGCTCATGATCATGGCCGGCCTGTTCTGGGATCTCGGCGAGATGGCGAGGGCGCTGTGATCGCCGCCGATGTACCGAGCGGGTTCTGCATAGGACGGTCTATATGAAGGATGCCGAGCCCGTCGATACGCTGACGCCGCCATCGATCACCAGGTTTACGCCATTTACAAAGCTCGCATCATCACTGGCAAGAAACGCGATGACACCAGCAACTTCTTCCGGCTGGGCTGCCCGTCCCAGGGGAATGCGTTCTTGTAGCCGTTGAAGCACGTCAGGGAAGCGTTCGAAGACGCGCATCGTCAGGTCGGTGAATATGGTGCCTGGGCAGACCGCATTGATGCGTACTCCCTTCTCGGCAAATTCGAGAGCCAGACTCCGCGTGAGGTTGCTGACCGCGCCTTTCGTGGCGTTGTAAAAGCTGAGCCCGCGGTCGCCGCCAAGTCCCGAAATGGATGACACGTTGATGATCGAGCCTTTGCTCTCGATAAGATGAGCAAGCGTCGCCCGCGTTACGTTGAGGACCCCATCGACGTTGACCGCGAAGACCTCACGCCAACCCTGGGTGGGCAGATCGAGGAAAGCGCCGGCAGTTGCCGTTCCGGCATTGTTGACGACAATGTCGATCTTGCCGAGTCTGCGGACGACATCGGTGACGAGGTCTTCAACCGCATTCGCGTTGGAGACATCAGCCGGCCGGATCATGCAGCGATCGGCTGTCAAGGTTGCGGCGACGTCCTGCAATTTGGACGCTCGGCGTCCGTTCAATACGACGGTCGCTCCTTCCTCATGAAATCGGCGTGCGGTCGCCGCGCCGATACCGCTTCCAGCGCCGGTGACGATGACCACCTTGCCGTCGAACCTTGGGGACATAGCTCGTGAACTCCACCTGGTACAACCGATGCGTCGGTGGATGCTGGGGAGCTCCGATTGCAGTTGTGTTTCAGTGGAGACATAGTTGGCTACATTTGAAGGCGATCACGATTGGTTGGGGCTCTGTGGAGCTCACGCGCCCTCGTCCAGCGCAACCATCTCGCGCTTCTTGCCTAACGCCGGCAATAGCGGCCCGACCAGCAGCACCACCGCCAGCGCCAGACATGCCGCCGAGATCGGCCGCTGCACGAAGGTCATCAGGTCGCCTTGCGACAGGATCAGCGACTTGCGCAGATTGTTCTCCAGCATCGGGCCGAGAACGAAGGCGAGCACCAGCGGCGCCGGCTCGTAGCCGAGCTTGCGCATGAAATAACCGATCACGCCGAAAGCGATCATCACATAGACATCGAAGACATTGTTGCTGGAGCAATAGACGCCGATGATGGTGAACAGGATGATCAGCGGGAACAGGACGTTGTATGGCAGCTTCAAGAGCTGCACCCACATCCCGATCATCGGCAGGTTGAGCACGAGCAGCATCAAATTGCCGATATACATGCTGGCGACGATGCCCCAGAACAGCCCGGGATTCTGCGTGATCATGAGCGGGCCTGGTTGCAGGCCGTGGATCACGAAAGCGCCGAGCAGCAGCGCCATCACCACGTTCGGCGGGATACCGAGTGTCATCAGCGGAATGAAGGCGCCGCCGGCGGCGGCATTGTTCGCCGATTCCGGGCCGGCGACGCCCTCGATGGCGCCCTTGCCGAACCGCTCCGGCGTCTTGGAAAGCCGCTTCTCCAGTGCGTAGGATGCAAACGAGGCGACGACCGCGCCGCCGCCCGGCAGGATGCCGAGGAAGAATCCAAGGATCGTCCCGCGCGACATGGGTCCGGCGCTGGCCTTCCAGTCCGTTTTGTTCGGCAGAAGGTGCGTGATTTTGGTGTTGATGACGTCGCGCTTGATCGCCTGCTCGGTGTTGAGCAGCACTTCGGCGATACCGAACAGCCCCATCACAACAGGCACGAGTCCGATGCCGTCAATCAGCTCCACGCGGCCGAATGTCAGCCGTGGCATCGCGGTGATGCTGTCGAGTCCGACCAGTCCGAGCACGACGCCGATGCAGGCCATCAGCAGCGCCTTGGCCATCGATCCCTGCGTCAGGAAGGTCAGGACCACCAGCCCCAGCACCATCAGCGAAAAATATTCGGCCGGGCCGAATGCGATGGCGACGCTGGCGAGCTTTGGCGCGACCGGCATCAGCGCGATCAGGGCAAACGTGCCGGCGATGAACGAGCCGAATGCGGAAATGCCGAGCGCGGGGCCGGCGCGGCCCTGCTTGGCCATCTCGTGGCCGTCGATGCAGGTGACGACGGAGGCGGCTTCGCCGGGAATGTTGACCAGGATCGAGGTGGTGGAGCCGCCATACATCGAGCCGTAATAGATGCCGGCCATCATGATGATGCCGGATTCCGGCGTTCCCGACAGCGTCACCGGCAACAGCAGCGACATCGCCGAGATCGGGCCGATGCCGGGCAGCACGCCGACCAAGGTGCCGATGAAGACGCCGATGAAGCAATAGAGCAGGTTGACCGGCAGAAGCGCGACGCCGAACCCGTGGGCGACGTTGAGGATTGTTTCCATGACGCGCTCAGCCGATCTCGAACACGCCCGAGGGCAGTTGAATGCCAAGCAGATGCTTGAGCACCCACCACATGCCGAGCGGGGACATGATCGACAGCGGAATGGTCAACGACCATCGCACGGGATCGATCACACGGAGCAGCAGCACCATCAGCGGAATCGCCGACAGCAGAAAGCCGAACGTGTCGAGCGCGAACGAAAACAATGTGAGGCAGGCGATGATCAGGAGCGGCTTGCTCCAGCGCGTGTTCTCCCAGCGCGAGGCCAAAGTCGGCCCGCCTTCGGTGACGGCAGAGACAATGATCGTGAGAGCGAACAGGCAGATCAGGATGCCGGTGTAGAACAGCACGTAGCCGGAGCCGGGATCGTTGATGGTGCCGAGCTTGAGCCTCACACCCGACCAGATCACAAAGCCGCCGAAGGCCAAGCCAATCAGCCCGCCCCAGAGCTCGGAATTGCTGAGGCGGAATTTTACGTTCGCGTCGTTGCTCATGTCGTGCGTCCAGATGCTCGCGCTGCCACCGGCGTTGCCCTGTGCGAGGGGCTAGTTCGTCTTCTTCGCGAGACCGAGCGACTCGATCACCTTGCGCTCTGACGCGGTGACCTCGACGACGAATTTCTTGTAGTCCTCGGTGTTCTTGTAGTTCGGCACCATGTCGTATTTGGCGAGCGTTGCGATCACGGCCGGGTCCTCGATCGCCTTCTTGAAGGCGTCGTGCAGCTTGGCCACGATCTTGGGATCCATGCCCTTCGGCCCGGCGATGCCGAACGGGGAGTCATAGACCATGGAATAGCCGAGCTCCTTCAGCGTCGGCACGTCGGGATAGTTCGGCGAGCGCGCGCCGGTCCACACCATCAACAGGCGCAGTTTTCCGGCATCGACCAGCGGCCGCCAGCCGGTGGAATCCGCTTGCAGCATAGTGTGCTGGCCGAGCACCGCGGCATTGGTCTCCGCGCCGCCCTTGAACGGCACCTGCGTCAGCTTGATGCCGGCCAGAGCCGCGATCTGCTCCATGCCGATATGCAGCGAGGTGCCGGCGCCCGGCGTCGCATAGGTGACCTTGCCAGGATTCTTCTTGGCAAAATCGATCACGTCCTGCCAGGTCTTGAACGGACCTTCGGCGCTGGTCGTGACGCCAAAGGTGTAGCCGGTGAGGTGGACGATATAGCTGAAATCCTTGGCCGGATCCCAGGACACGTCCTGCATCAAGGGCAGGCGGAACACGGTGATCGGAATCTGCGCGATGGTGTAGCCGTCCGGCTTCGCGGCGGCCGCCATGGTGGCCGGGCCGACCGTGCCGCCGCCGCCGGCCTTGTTGTCGATCGCGATCGGCTGGCCCAGGATCTTCGAGGCGCTGTCGGCGATGGCGCGCATCGAGATGTCGGTCGATCCTCCTGCCGGCCACGGCACGATCAGCGTGATTGGTTTTGTCGGATATTCCTGGGCGGTGGCGGAAGTCGCCATCAGCATCCCGATGGCCGCGACTGCAAGCATCAAACGACTGTAACGAGGCATCTACAACTCCCTCTGCGGTCCCGTTGGCCGGGCCGGATTTGTTTTCTCTTTGATGCGGCGATCTTTCCTGAAAACGAAACAGAAGAAAAGCGTGTTGGGGGAAAGGTTTGTCGATGCCGCCGGATGAAACGGCACGTGCGACAATTCGCCTACCGTGGTATGCCGAGCTGCGGAATTGGAGCGGCGGCCCGCGGGCGCGAATGCCGGCAGGTGGGGGCAACCTCTGCGGGCGGGACGGGAGACAATCGAGACTAAAGTATGCCCGCTCTATTCTCTTCCAGGCGAGTATGATTTCGTTTGCACGCCGGGGACATGGGCTGATAGCTGCGGCAACAGGGGGCGCAAGAGTTACGACGATGGCGAAGCTCGGTCATTTTGCGATGAGCGAGACATCCAGAGCCGTGTCGCGGCCACGTTGCGCCGGCTGACAGACATTCTGACACAATCGAACCTATCCAACCGAGGAGACCACGCATGAAACGCCTTCTTTCGATCGGCTTCGCGCTCGCCACCGCGCTCGGCGCGGCTGAGGCCGGCGCCCAGGAGCTGACGGGGACGTTGAAGAACATCAAGGAGACCGGCACGATCACGCTCGGCCACCGCGACTCCTCGATCCCCTTCTCCTATCTCGACGACAACCAGAAGCCGATCGGCTACGCGATGGACATCTGCTACAAGATCGTCGACGCCGTGAAAAAGGAACTGAAGCTCGACAAGCTCGAGGTGAAGCTCAACCCGGTGACGTCATCGACCCGCATCCCGCTGCTCGCCAACGGCACCATCGATCTCGAATGCGGTTCGACCACCAATAATGCCGAGCGGCAGAAGCAGATTTCCTTCACCAACACCCATTTCCTCACCGCGAGCCGCTACGTCTCGAAGAAGTCGAGCAAGATCAATTCGATCGACGATCTCAAGGGCAAGCCCGTGGTGTCGACCGCCGGCACCACCAACATCAAGCAGCTCACCGAGGCCAATGCCGCGCGCGCGCTGAACGTCAACATCATCCCGGCCAAGGACCATGCGGAAGCATTCCTGATGGTCGAGACCGACCGCGCGGTCGCCTTCGTGATGGACGATATCCTGCTCGCAAGCCTGGTTGCAGGGTCGAAAGCGCCCGACGACTACGTCATCTCGAAGGACGCATTTTCAAAGCCCGAGCCGTACGGCATCATGCTGCGCAAGGACGATCCGGCCTTCAAGAAGGTGGTCGATGCGGCAACCGCCGCGCTCTACACCGGCGGCGAAGGCCAGAAGATCTACGACAAGTGGTTCACGCAGAAGATCCCGCCGAAGGGGCTGAACCTGAATACGCCGATCGCCGCGGAGCTGAAGAACGAGTTCGCCAAGCCCTCCGACTCGCCGGACCCGGATTCGTATAAGTAGTAAGTAGGCGTAGCTGTAGACCCTCATGGTGAGGAGGCGCGTAGCGCCGTCTCGAACCATGAGGCCCGCCTGTGGCCTCATCCTTCGAGACGCGGCGAAGACGCCGCTCCTCAGGATGAGGAGAAGCAGGGCCGAACCATCTCAGGTGGCCCGGCCATTGCATGGGCGGGTCGGACGTGTAGCGAAGCGGGGGAGCTTTGAACTATCACTGGAACTGGCAGATCTTCTTCGAGCCGAACCCGACCGGCAGCGGCACCTATCTCGACATGCTGCTGTCAGGGCTGGCGCTGACGATCAAGACCGCGCTCACGGCCTGGATCATCGCGCTGGTGTTCGGCTCGGTGGTCGGCGTGCTGCGCACGCTGCCATCGAAGGTCGCGGGCTGGATCGGCTTCGCTTACGTCGAATTCTTCCGCAACATGCCGCTGCTGGTGCAACTCTTCCTGTGGTTCTTCGTGCTGCCGGAACTGTTGCCGCGCGCGGCGGGGCTGTGGTTGAAGCAAATGCCGAACGCGCCCTTCTGGACGGCCTCGATCGGCGTCGGGCTGTTCATGTCGGCGCGCGTCGCCGTGCAGCTTGCCGCCGGCATCGCCGCGCTGCCGCGAGGCCAGAAGCAGGCGGCGACCGCGCTCGGGCTGACGACGGCACAGACCTATCGCTACGTGCTATTGCCGATGGCCTACCGGATCATCCTGCCGCCGCTGACCTCGGAATTCCTCAACACCGTGAAGAACACGGCCGTGGCGATCACCATCGGGCTGATCGAATTGACCGGGCAGGCGCGCGCGATGCAGGAATTCTCCTTCCAGGTGTTCGAGGCCTTCACGGCCGCGACCATCATGTATCTCCTGGTCAATATCGTCGTCGTCACCGGCATGCGCTTCCTGGAACGCAAGGTCGCGATCCCTGGCTATATCGCGGGGAAATAGCATGCTCGGCAACTTCGATTTCGACGTCATCCGCCGCTCGCTGCCCTACCTTTTCGTCGACGGCATGACGTTCACGCTGACGCTGACCGCGCTGTCGGCGCTGGGCGGGCTTGTGTTTGGAACGCTGATCGCGCTGATGCGCTTGTCCGGCTTCAAGCTGCTCGGCCGCATCGCCGGGCTCTATGTCGACTTCATGCGCTCGCTGCCGCTGGTGCTCGTGATCTTCTGGTTCTATTTCCTGGTGCCCTATATCGGGCAGTGGCTCACCGGCGCGTCGCGCCCGATCAGCGTCGGCGCGTTCGCCTCCTCGCTCATCACCTTCATCATGTTCGAGGCCGCCTATTTCTCCGAGATCATGCGCGCCGGAATCCAGTCGATCTCGCGCGGCCAGCCGGCGGCGGCAAGCGCGCTCGGCCTGACCTACGCGCAGAGCATGCGCTACGTCGTGCTGCCGCAGGCATTCCGCAACATGCTGCCGGTGCTGCTCACCCAGACCATCGTGCTGTTCCAGGACACCTCGCTGGTCTACGTGCTGTCGATCCCGGATTTCCTCGGCGCCGCCAGCAAGGTGGCGCAGCGTGACGGCCGGCTGGTCGAGATGTACCTGTTCGCGGCAGTGGTCTATTTCACCATCTCCTGCCTTGCCTCCTTCGGCGTCCGCCGCCTCCAGGCGCGCATCGCCATCGTCAGGTAACCAATCGCATGATCGAACTTCGCCACGTCGACAAATGGTACGGGCCGACCTTCCAGGTGCTCAAGGACTGCACCATCAGCGTCGCCAAGGGTGAGGTCGTGGTGGTCTGCGGCCCCTCCGGATCGGGCAAGTCGACGCTGATCAAATGCGTCAACGCGCTGGAGCCGATCCAGGGCGGCGAGATCATCCTTGACGGCATCAAGGTCAACGATCCCAAGACCAACCTGCCGAAACTGCGCGCGCGCGTCGGCATGGTGTTCCAGCACTTCGAACTGTTTCCGCATTTGCGGATCATCGACAATCTCTGCCTGGCGCAGGAGAAGGTGCTGGGCCGCAAACACGACGAGGCAGTGGCAAAGGCCATGAAGTTGCTCGATCGCGTCGGGCTGAAGGAGCATGCGAAGAAATATCCGGCGGAGCTTTCCGGCGGGCAACAGCAGCGCGTCGCGATCGCGCGGGCGCTGGCGATGGACCCCGTCGCGATGCTGTTCGACGAGCCGACCTCGGCGCTCGATCCGGAAATGATCAGCGAAGTGCTCGACGTGATGGTCGATCTCGCGCGCGAGGGCATGACCATGATGGTCGTCACCCACGAAATGGGCTTTGCCAGCAAGGTCGCCCATCGCGTGATCTTCATGGACCAGGGCGAGATCGTCGAAGATGCGTTGAAGGCCGATTTCTTCGGCAAGCCGCGCAGCGACCGCGCGCAGAAGTTTCTGTCGAAGATTTTGCAGCATTAGCCCCCCGCTGTCATTCCGGGTTCGCGCTTCGCGCGCCCCGGAATGACGGCGAGAGAGTTGGGACGGAAGGTCTATCGGCATCAGCGAATTGCGTATAGAAAACCTGGTCGCATCACTACGTCCGGGGAGACTTCGCTTGGAAAAGATCGCTTACGTCAACGGCTCCTATGTGCCCCTTTCGGAGGCCAAAGTGTCGGTCCTCGACCGTGGCTTCCTGTTCGCCGATGGGATCTACGAGGTGGCCGCCGTGCTCGACGGTAAGCTGGTCGACAACGCCTCGCATCTGGCGCGGCTGGAGCGCTCGGTCGGCGAGATCAGGCTGGAACTGCCGGAAACCATTGCGCGGATCCAGGAAATCCAGAAGGAGCTGGTGGCGCGCAACAAGCTCGTCAACGGCATGGTCTATCTGGAGGTGACCCGCGGCGCCGATACCGGCCGCGATTTTGCTTTTCCCAAGGGGGTGAAGCCGACGCTGGTGATGTTCACCTCCGAGAAGGACATCGTCGGCGCGCCCTCGGCCAGGACTGGCATCAACGTGATCACCGTGCCTGACATCCGCTGGGAGCGGCGCGACATCAAGAGCGTGGCGCTGCTCGCCCAGGTGCTGGCCAAGCAGGCGGCCGCCGAAGCCGGCGCCGGCGAGGCCTGGATGATCGAGGACGGCAAGGTCACCGAGGGCGGCTCGTCCTCCGCCTTCATCCTGACCCAGGACGACGTCATCGTGACCCGGCAGAACGGCAGCGAAATCCTGCCCGGCTGCACCCGCAAGGCCGTGGTGGCGCTCGCCGAGGAGCGCCAGCTCCGGGTCGAGGAGCGTGCGTTCTCGATCGAGGAAGCGCTGGCCGCCAAGGAAGCCTTCATCACCAGCGCCAGCCTGTTCGTGCAAGGGGTGGTCGCCATCGACGGCAAGAAGGTCGGCAATGGCAAGCCCGGTCCGATGACGGACCGCCTGCGCGAGATCTATGTCGAATTCGCCAAGGCGACGGCGGTGTAGGCGCTCCGCTGCCCAGACTCCGATGTCATCGCCCGCGAAGGCGGGCGATCCAGTATTCCAGAGACGTCAGTGCTGGATCGAGAAGCCGCCGGTTACTGGATGCCCGCCTTCGCGGGGCATGACGGTGGAGAGCTGGTCCTAGTCTAATGCGCGCCACCGCCGGCAAGTGCGCCCGGCTTCTTCAGCAGCGCCGCGGCGAACAGGGCGACGATCAGTGCAACGCCCATCACGTAGAAGGTGTCGCTGAAAGCTAGAATATAGGCCTGCTTCTGCACGATCCTGCCGACCGCGACGATGGCGCGGTGCGTCGCGTCGGCATGGTCGGCGACGCCATGGCTCATGAAATATTGCGTGAGCTGCTCGATCCGCGTGCGGGTCGCCTGCTCCAGCAGCGAGACCGACTGCATCAGCACGTTGGAGTGATACTGCTCGCGTTTGGTCAAGAGCGTCTGCAATAGCGCGATGCCGACGGCGCCGCCGAGATTGCGCATCATGTTAAAAAGCCCCGATGCCGAGCCGGCATTCTCTGCCTCGATGCCCGCGGTCGCGACCGCCGACAGCGGCGCCATCACCAGCGCCTGGCCGATCGCGCGCACGATGTTGGGCCAGAACAACTGGTCGGTGGCGTAGTCGTTGGTCATGTAGATGTTCATGAAATTCGAGGCCGCGAACAGCGTGAATCCGACCCCGATGATGATGCGTGGGTCGAAGCGCTGCATAAGGCGCGGCACCAACGGGATGAGCGCGAGCTGCGGCAGCCCCGTCCATGCCAGCACCATGCCGATCTGCTCGGCATTGTAGCCCTGAATCCGTGCCAGATATTGCGGCAGGATGAACACCGAGCCGTAGAGCGCGGTGCCAAGCAGGAAATTAGCCAGCATGCCGAAGCCGAAGTTGCGGCGGAGCAGCAGGCGCAGGTTGAGCAGCGGCTTGTTCGTGGTCAGCTCGATCACGATGAAAGCCACAAGCGCCACCGCCGCGATGACGGAGAGGCGGACGATGAAGGGCGAGCCGAACCAGTCGTCCTTGTTGCCTTCTTCCAGCACGGTCTGCAGTGCGGATAGGCCGATCGCCATGGTGATGATCCCTGGCCAGTCGCCCTCGCGCAGAAGCGAAAGCTTCATCGGCTTCGCTTCCAGCGAGAAATAGAGCATGCCGACCATGATCGCGCCGGGCACCAGGTTGACATAGAAGATGTACTGCCAGCCCCAGTTCTCGGTGAGATAGCCGCCGATGGTCGGGCCGATGGCGGGAGCAAATGTCGCCGACAGCGCGAACAGCGCGAGCCCGACCGGCTGCTTCGCCTTCGGCAGCAGCGTGATGATCAAGGTGAACGCCATCGGGATCAGCACGCCGCCGGTGAAACCCTGCACCGCGCGCAGCGCGATCATCTGCGGCAGGTCGTGTGCCAGCGCGCAGGCCGCCGAGAAGACGAGGAACAGGACCGCATTGATCAGGAGATAGCGGCGAATCGAGAACACCTGCGCGAGCCAGCTGCTCAAGGGGATCACCACGATCTCGGCGACCAGATAGGAGGTCGAGATCCAGCCGCCGTCATCGATGCCGGCGCCGATCGCGCCCTGGATGTCCGCCAGCGAGGCGTTGACGATCTGGATGTTGAGCACCGCCATGAAGGCGCCGAGGTTGGCGCCAACCACCGCGATCCAGATTTTTGCGGGGATGGACGGTGCGGCGGCGGGTTTTGGGCTGAGATCCGCGGAGGACGCGGCGTCGAGCGTGGGCTGTAGCGTAGTCATTAGTCTCGTCCGCTAGCGCATGATGAACTCACCGCTAGCCCCCGTTCGGATGCGCGGCGCCGGAGGCGAGCCGGCTTTTGGCTTCGCGCTCGGCCAGCACGGTGGCCTTGGTGTCGACGGTCGGCACCGCGGACATGCCCGGGCGCAACAGGCCCTTCAGCCTGATATCATCGAGCACGATCTTGACCGGCACCCGCTGCACGATCTTGGTGAAGTTGCCGGTCGCGTTGTCCGGCGGCAGTAACGCGAATTCGAGCCCGCTCGCGGGCGACAGGCTGTCGACATGGCCGCGCAGCTTGGTGCCGCGGAAACTGTCGATCTCGACTTCGACCGGCTGGCCGTTGCGCACATTCGTGAGCTGCGTCTCCTTGAAGTTGGCGACGACATAGACGGCGTCGAGCGGCACGACCGCCATCAACTGCGTGCCGGCCTGAACATACTGTCCGACCCTGAGCGAGCGCGCGCCGACGGTGCCGTCGACCGGCGCGGTGATGCGCGTATAACTGAGGTTCAGCGATGCCTGCTGCTCCATAGCACGGGCACGGTCGAGCTGTGCGACTGCCTTGGCGCGTTCGGTGGTGAGCACATCGACCTTGCGCTGGGCGGCGAGCAGGCCGGATCTGGAGTGCTGCAATTGCGCGTTGCTCGCACGAAGCGCGGCATCGGTTTGCTGCGCGCGCTGCACCGTGCCGGAGCCGGTCTTCATCAGCCCCTCGTAACGAGCCTGCTCTTCCTGCGCGAATTTCAGATTGGCTTCGGCGGCGGCGACGTCGGCCGTTCCTTGCTCGATGATCGGCTGCTGCAGCGCGAGCTGCGCATCGAGGTTGCGCACCGCGGCCTCGGAGGCGTCGACATCGGCGTGGGCCTGGGCGAGCGCGGCGCGGAAATCGCGGTCGTCGATTTCGGCCAGCAACTGCCCGGCCTTGACCGGCTGGTTGTCGCCGACCAGCACCTGCGCGATGTACCCGGAGACCTTTGGCGAGACGATCGTGGAATCGGCCTTCACATATGCGTCATCGGTCGATTCGAGGTAGCGGCCGGTGGTGAGGTAGTCGTAGCCGAAATCGGCAATGCCGGCGATGCCGAGCACGGCAGCCAGCGCCAATGCCGCCCGCCTGATCGCCAGCCGCGACGGGCGCAGGCTTATTTTTTCTTTTGTATCAGTGACATAGGATGTCGTCGACATGGCTACCCCGCATGCGTTTAGGCGCGCCTCCTCACGCAGGAGGGCGCCAAATCCGTGGGGTAGATGCGATGTCTCCAGCGCTGTGATAATCCCGCAAAAACTGGAAGGATTATCCAGTGAGAGCAAACAATCGGGAACTCGCTCATGGACCGGTTGACCAGCCTGACGGCCTTTGTCCGGGTGGTGGATAGCGGCGGCTTTTCGGCTGCCGGGCGCCGCCTCAACATGTCCACGACGATGGTCAGCAACCACGTCCAGGCGCTGGAGGATCGGCTCGGCGTCCGGCTGCTCAACCGCACCACGCGCAAGGTCAGCCTTACCGAGGTGGGGCGCACCTATTACGACCGCTGCGTCCAAATCCTTGCCGACATCGAGCAGGCCGACGACATCGCGGGCGCGCTGCACTCGACGCCGCGAGGCACGCTGCGCGTCTATACCCATACCCACACGGTGCCGTATGTCGCGCCCGTCGTCGCCGAGTTCCTCAAGACTTATCCGGAGGTCAAGGTCGATCTCTCGATGGGCGAGCGCACGGTCGACATGATCGACGAGGGCTTTGACGTGGCTGTGCGCATGATCCGGCCGCCGGATTCAAGCCTGATCGTGCGCAGTCTCGCCACCTGGCGCCACGTGCTGTGCTGCTCGCACGACTATATCGAACGGCATGGAACGGTGCATGAGCTCGCCGAGCTCAGCGAGCGCGATTGCGTCCGCCATGTGAATTATCCTTACCAGGACGAGTGGCGGTTCATCGATCGCGGCGGCGCGCCGGCATCGGTGAAGGTGTCCGGCCGGTTCATCACCAACAGCGGCGAGGCGCTGCGCATGGCGGCGCTGCAGGGCGCCGGCATTTGCCTCGCTGCAGGGTTCATGGTTCACGGCGATCTCGAGGCCGGGCGACTGGTCCGCCTGCTGCCGGAATACCGGCCCGTCGAGCTTTCGCTGAACGCGGTCTATCCGCACCGCCATCATCTATCGGCGAAGGTGCGGACCTTCATCGACATGCTGGTCGACCACAGCGCCGAGCAGCGGAAGCTGATCGACCCGTATTCGTGATGTCGGAAGCGTAGGGTGGGCAAAGCGCAGCGTGCCCACCATTCACGGGTGGTGGTGGATGGACGGTGGGCACGCTGCGCTTTGCCCACCCTACAATTCGTCGGCCTTTTCCTATTCGCCCGCCGATAAATCATCGCTTGTAACGAGATGATGGCGCAGCGCGCCGCAATCCAATAAATTGCCGGTGACCGGAGGGCAGGAGGGAGCAGCATGTTTGCGCTGAAGCGGGTGTCATTGCGCCGAATCATGACGCCGCTTGCCGTGATGCTCGCCTGCCTGATCGCGCCGCTGCCGGCCGCAGGCTTCGGACCGCCACCGAATGCGCCGCTGTCGATGGAAAAGCTCTCGCGTCTCGACGACTTCCTCACCGAGCAGAGCGCGGCCGGAAAGATTCCTGGCGCGGCACTGCTGATCCAGCGGCATGGCAAGCCGATCTATTTCAAATGCTTCGGCAAGCGCGACGTCGAAGCGAACATCGACATGACCGCGGATACGATCTTTCCGCTGCATTCGGTGACGAAGACCGTCACCAGCGTGGCGGCGATGATCCTGATCGATCGCGGCAAGATCGCGCTCGACGATCCCGTCAGCAAATACATCCCCTCCTTTGCCAACATGAAGGTCGGCGTCGAGCGCAAGGACGAGTCGGGCCGCCCGGTGCTCGATCTGGTGCCGCTGGTCCGTCCAGTCACGATCGAGGATCTGTTGCTGCATACTTCGGGCATCACCTACGGATTCTATGGCGCGGGACTGGTAAAGGCGGCCTACGACGGCATCTATCTCGGCGATTTCGACAATGCCGAATTCGCCGAGCGGATCGCGAAGCTGCCGCTCGCCGAGCAGCCGCGCACGCTATGGGACTACGGCCATTCAATCGACGTGCTCGGCCGCGTCATCGAGGTCGCATCGGGGCAATCGCTCTATGAGTTCGAGAAGACGGCGCTGTTCGAGCCGCTCGGCATGACCACGACCAAATATTTCCTGACCGATCCGCCGGAGCGCGCCCGCTACGCGCGGCGGCTGCGCAGTGACGAGCGTGTCGAGCGCAATCCGCTCGACGTCACGCGTTGGGAATCCGGCGGCGGCGGCCTGGTGTCGACGGTAGCCGACATGGCGCGTTACGGCCAGATGCTGCTCAATGGCGGCACGCTGGATGGCAAGACCATCCTCGGCCCGAAAACCTTTAAGGCGATGACGACTGACCATATCGGGCCGGGATCGGGCGTCGCCCGCAACTTTTTCTATTATCCTGGCGACGGCTTTGGCTTCGGCTACGGGTTCGGCATCCGCACCGATGCCGGCAACGCCGTGCCGCCTCCGCCGGGCTCGCCCGGCGAGATCAAGTGGGACGGCGCGTCGGGGGCGTATATCGTCGTCGACCCGGCCCAGGACATGTTCTTCGTGCTGCTCTTGAACGCGCCCTCCGGGCGATGGCACGTTGAGGTCAACGTCAAGAAGATCGTTTACGACGCATTCGAAAAGTGATCGAACAGAAATCTGATCCGGAACGGCCCCGATGCTGCGCAAGACCGATGGAACCGATCAAAGCGCAATCGCGACGACCCGCATCGTTGCGCTCGACCGCGCGCGCACCTTCATCATCCTGTTGGTGCTGATCCATCATTCGGTGGTGAACTACACTCATTTCGGCAGCGGCGACAAAGCGCGCTGGCTCGGCTTCGATCTCGTCGTGCTGTTCAACGACAGTTTCTTCATGGCCTGCATGTTCCTGATCTCGGGCCTGTTCGTACACGACAGCCTGACGCGCCGGGGAGGAGCGAATTTCATCGCCAGCCGCACCTGGCGCCTCGGCATTCCCTATCTGGTATCGATCTTCGTGCTGATGCCGGTGGCCTATTATCCGACCTTCCTGCGCTATCATTTGCCTGGCACGACCGATTTCAATTTCTTCCATTTTTGGTGGCACACGCTCACCATCGGGCCGTGGCCGTCGGGACCGGCGTGGTTCTTGTGGGTGCTGCTCGCGTTCAATATTCTGACCGTCGCCGTGTGGTCGCTCGGGCCGCGGCTGCTCAAGGGCTTGGGCCAGGCGATCTTCGTGACACGCAACCGGCCGACGACGGTGTTCGCCGCATTCCTGATGGTCTCGCTCGTCTCCTACGTGCCGATGCGCCTGATCTTCGGTGATGCGAGCTGGCTCGAGCCGGGCGGTTATCCGCTGCCGATACAGACCAGCCGCATCTTGCTCTATGCCGCCTATTTCTTCACCGGCGTCGGCATCGGCGTGGTCAGCCTGCGCACGGGCATTTTCGCGGAAGACGGCGAAGTGGCGAAGCGCTGGCTGCTGTGGCTTGGCTACGCGCTCGCGTTCTACGGCGCGATCCTGTTCCTGGTCTACGCTCACCACAACTGGATCGATTTCAACAATCCGCCGACGTGGTGGGAAGTGGCTTACGCCTTTGCTTTCGCGCTGTTCAGCGCGGCGATGGCGTTCGCGCTGCCGGCAACCTTCCTGCGTTTCGCAAAGGCCAAATTACCCATGTTAGATGCCATGCAGCCATCGGCTTATGGCATCTATCTCCTGCACTACATCTTCATCATCTACCTGCAATACCTGGTCTACGACCGTGCCTGGCCGGCCGGCGTGAAGGCCGCCATCGTGTTCGCCGGTACGCTCGCGGCAAGCTGGGCGCTGACGATGGCGCTGCGCAGGATCCCGATCGTGGCGCGGATGATCTAGTACCGTAGCCCGGGTGGAGCGGAACGCGGAACCCGGGACATCTGCATCAGCGGTTACGAGTTTCCCCGGGTTACGCTGACGCTCCACCCGGGCTACGAGGCTGTTTCCCCAAGCGCTGAGATGAAAGCTCGCTCGCGCAACGCAGCAATGTCGAAATGTGCTTGGCTCAGCAACGATCCACTGGTTACAGCGTTTCCGGTCACGAGCCGGCGCGAGGTCGCCGGCGAGCCTGGAGTTAGAATCCTGCGATGTGGTTGTTGTTGCTGCTGCCGTTCGTCGGCCTGTTGTGGGTGCCCTTCTATAATTTCATGGAACCGTCGCTGTTCGGCTTTCCCTTCTTCTACTGGTATCAGCTCGCCTGGGTGCCGATCACTTCACTCTTGATCTGGCTGGTCTACCGCAGCCGCAAGCCTGACGAAGCCTGAGGACGCGCGTCATGGCCGATCAGATCGAATGGATTCCCCTTTCCGTCTTCGTTTTCTTCTTTGCGCTCGTCACCGTCATGGGCTTCATGGCGGCGCGCTGGAAATCCGGCGCCACCAGCGAGCATCTCGATGAATGGGGGCTCGGTGGCCGGCAATTCGGCACCTGGATCACCTGGTTCCTCGTCGGCGGCGACTTCTACACCGCCTATACCGTGATCGCGGTGCCCGCGCTGGTCTATGCGGTCGGCGCCTACGGCTTCTTCGCGCTGCCTTACACCATCATCGTCTATCCCTTCGTGTTCGCGGTGATGCCGCTGTTGTGGAAAGTGGCGCATGCCAAAGGCTACGTCACCGCTGCTGACGTCGTGCACGGCACCCATGAATCGCGCGCGCTCGAATTCGTCGTCGCGCTCACCGGCATCGTCGCGACGATGCCCTATATCGCGCTGCAGTTGATCGGCATGGGCGTCGTGATCAAGGCGATGGGACTAACCGGCGAACTGCCGCTCGTCGCGGCCTTCGTCATCCTTGCGCTCTATACCTATAGTTCCGGCCTGCGCGCGCCGGCGCTGATCGCCTTCGTCAAGGACGTGATGATCTATATCGTCGTGCTGGTGGCGGTCGTAGTGGTGCCGGCGAAGCTCGGCGGTTACGCCGCAGTGTTCGCCGCCGCGAATGATGCCTTCACGGCAAAGGGCGGCGCCACCGGCCTGATCCTGAAACCGTCGCAGATGCTCCCTTACGCGACGCTCGCGCTCGGCTCGGCGCTCGCGGCCTTCATGTATCCGCACACGCTGACCGGCATCTTTGCTTCCAAATCTGCCGAGACGATCCGCAAGAATGCGATCCTGCTGCCGGCCTATACGCTGCTGCTCGGCCTGATCGCGCTGCTTGGCTACATGGCCCATGCCGCGCACATCCAGGTGTCCTCGCCGAACGACGTGGTGCCGATGCTGTTCAAGGCGCTGTTCCCGTCCTGGTTCGCAGGCTTCGCCTTCTCGGCGATCGCGATCGGCGCTTTGGTGCCGGCGGCGGTGATGAGCATCGGCGCCGCCAACCTCTTCACGCGCAATATCTGGAAGTCCTACGTCAATCCAGACATCACCCATGCCGGCGAGGCATCGGTGGCGAAGATCGCCTCGCTGGTGGTGAAGGTCGGCGCGTTGGCCTTCATCCTGTTCCTGCCGACGCAATATGCGCTCGACCTGCAACTGCTCGGCGGCCTCTGGATCATGCAGATCCTGCCGGCGCTGGTGTTCAGCCTGTTCACACGCTGGTTCCGCGCCGAGGGGTTGCTGCTCGGCTGGGCGGCCGGGATCGGCTGGGGATCGTGGACCGCCTGGAGCAATGGGCTGAAGCCGCTGGCGACGATCAGCTTCGGTGGCGACAGCTACACCTTCTATGTCGGGCTCGGCGCGCTGATCCTCAACATCGCCGTTGCGGCGATCGCGACGGTGGTGGTCACCTGGCTGTCACCGGCGGCTCAACGCGACGCCCCGGCGCGATCCTGACGCAGCGGCGTTCGGCGCAGCTCACACGAGCTGCGCCGACAGGCGCGCGACCTCCACCTTCACCTTGGCGATTGCGGCGTCCTTCACCGGCCCATAGCCGCGGATTTCCATCGGCGCTCTGGCGATCGCGAGGATGTCGGGCATGCGTCGTGCATCGAGCCTCCCGAGCAGAGCATCGATCTGTTCTTCATACCAGGCGATGAGGTCCCGCTCCGCGCGGCGCTCGGCGGTGTAGCCGAAGACGTCGAACGGCGTGCCGCGCAGCGCCTTCAGTCGCGCGAGAATCTTCAGCGGCGTCCTGATCCATGGGCCGAAGCTGCGCTTGCGTGGCCGGCCCCGCGCGTCCTTGCTTGCCGGCAGGAACGGCGGCGCCAGATGATATCTCACCGAATAGTCGCCTTCGAACTGCTGGCGCAATTCGTCGAGGAAGCCAGTCTCCATGTGAAGGCGGGCCACCTCATACTCATCCTTGTAGGCCATCAGCTTGAACAAGGCGCGCGCGACCGCGTCCGTCAGCGCCTCGGTTCCGAGCGAAGCCTCGGCATCCTGCACGCGCCTCACCGTTTTCCGGTAGCGCGCAGCATAGGCAGCGTCCTGGTAGGCCGTCAGAAAGTCGGTGCGGCGCGCAATCACCTGATCAAGCGTTTCCGCTTCGATCGTTCTCGCCCTATCTGCACCCGGCAGGAAGTCGGGATCGGCGCTGGCGATGCGTCCCCAGGCAAAGGCCTGCTTGTTGCGTTCGACGGCGACGCCGTTGAGCTCGATCGCGCGGAGCAGCGCGTTCAGCGAGACCGGGACCAGTCCCTGCTGCCAGGCGAAGCCGAGCATGATGATGTTGGCATAGACGGTGTCGCCGAGCAGCCGCTCGGCCAGCGCATTCGCATCGATCGTGCTGAGATGACCGCAGCCGATCACGTTCTCGATCGCGCGCAGGCGGGCTGATCCAGCAAGGTCCGCATCGCGGAAACGTACGACATCGCCAGTCGGCATCTCCGCGCTGTTCATCGCGGCGCGCATGCCCTTCCGATAGGTGCCCGACGCCTTGGCCGAGGAACTGACGACGACATCGCAGCCGATCAGCGCGTCGGCCGCGCCCTGGTCGATGCGGACCTGGTGCAGTTCGTCTGGGCTCGACGCGATGCGGATGTAGCTCAGCACTGGCCCGAACTTCTGCGCAAAGCCGGTGAAATCGAGCACCGAGACGCCGCGGCGCTCAAGATGCGCGGCCATGCTGATCAGCGCACCCACGGTAATGACGCCGGTGCCGCCGACGCCGGTCACGAGGAGATCATAGGGACGATCGAGCGGTGCAAGCGGCGACAGGGGCAGCATGGCGGCACGCGCCTGTGGATCGATGCTGCTCGCAGACTTCGCGCGGCGCTTGGCGCCTTCCACGGTGACGAAGCTCGGGCAGAAGCCGTTGAGGCAGGAGAAATCCTTGTTGCAGGTGGAGAGATTGATGCGGCGCTTGCGGCCGAACGGCGTCTCCTTCGGCTCGACGCTGAGGCAGTTCGATTCGACCGAGCAGTCGCCGCAACCTTCGCAGGCGAGGTCGTTGATATAGGCAAAGCGGGGCGGGTCTTCGATCCGGGCCCGCTTGCGCCGGCGGCGTTTTTCGGTGGCGCAGGTCTGCTGGTAGATCAGCACGGAGACGCCGGGAATTTCGCGCAGCTCGCGTTGCACGGCATCCATCTCCTCGCGCGGATGGATGGTGACGCCGATGGGGAAGTCGGCGGGCGCAAACTGCGAGGGAGCATCCGAGACCAGCGCGATCCGCGACACGCCTTCGGCGCGGACGCTGTGGGCGATGGCATGCACGCTCACGGGCCCGTCGACCGGCTGGCCACCGGTCATGGCAACCGCGTCGTTGAACAGGATCTTGTAGGTGATGTTGGCGCCGGCCGCGACGGCCTGGCGGATCGCCATCGATCCGGAGTGATAATAGGTGCCTTCGCCGAGATTCTGGAAGATGTGCTTGTTGCCGGTGAAGCGCGACGATGCCGCCCAGTTGACACCTTCGCCGCCCATCTGGATCAAGGACGAGGTCTCGCGGTCCATCCAGCTTGCCATGAAATGGCAGCCGATGCCGGCAAGCGCCTTCGATCCTTCCGGCACTTTGGTCGAGGTGTTGTGCGGGCAGCCGGAGCAGAAATAGGGTGTGCGCGTTGC
The DNA here is from genome assembly GCF_029990105.1 of Bradyrhizobium sp. Arg237L. Classification (NCBI taxonomy): domain Bacteria; kingdom Pseudomonadati; phylum Pseudomonadota; class Alphaproteobacteria; order Hyphomicrobiales; family Nitrobacteraceae; genus Bradyrhizobium; species Bradyrhizobium sp. Arg237L. The sequence goes on from NZ_JAQMIL010000026.1 coordinate 66,598, forward strand.
GCCCGCGACCGTGATGACGCGCTGTGCATCGGGCGCGAGCGCGGCGGTGCGCTTCGCAAGATCGAGGCCGGGGAAGATTGGGTCGAGGCGCTGCGCCAGCACGTCGGCGAGCGCGCGTGGCGACAATTCGCCGATCCATGAGATCAGGCGTGCGCCGGTCTCGTCATGCTTGCCGACCATCCGCTCCGGCTTCGAGCCTGGATAGTCGTAGAAATATTCCTTGAACTGGCTTTCGATGATGCCGCGCTTTTCCTCCACCACCAGGATCTCGCGCTTGCCCTTCACGAACTCCATCGCATCGTGCAGCGCGAGCGGCCAGACCATGCCGACCTTGTAGATGTCGATGCCAAGGCGGCGGCAGGCGGCCTCATCGAGGCCCATCAGCCGCAGCGCTTCCATCAGGTCGAGATGCGCCTTGCCTGTCGTGACGATGCCATAGGTCGCGTGCGGGATGTCGTAGATGTGGCGGTCGATCGGATTGGCTTTTGCAAAGGCGTAGACCGCGTGCTTCTTTGCCTCCAATCGCTCCTCGATCTGAGGGCCTGGAAGATCGGGCCAGCGATAGTGCAGGCCGCCGGGCGGCGGCGTGAAATCGGGGGCGCGAAAAGCGTGCGGCGGGCGCAGTGCGACGGAGGCGCCGGATTCGACGATCTCCGAGATCGCCTTGAAGCCGACCCACATGCCGGAGAAGCGGCTCAGCGCATAGCCGTATTCGCCGAATTCGAGATATTCGGCGACGCTTGCCGGATGCAGCGTCGGCATGAACCAGCTCATGAAGGCGACGTCGGACTGGTGCGGCATCGAGGAGGAGACGCAGCCATGGTCGTCGCCCGCGACAACAAGCACGCCGCCATGCGGCGACGAGCCATAGGCATTACCGTGTTTCAGCGCATCGCCGGAACGGTCGACGCCGGGACCCTTGCCGTACCAGAGGCCGAACACGCCCTGCACTTGTCTGTCGGGCTGGGTCTCGACCTGCTGCGAGCCGAGCACCGCGGTTGCCGCAAGGTCTTCGTTGACTGCGGGCAGGAATTCGATGCGCTCCGCCTTGAGGCGATCGGCGATGCGCCAGAGTTCGAGATCGACGCCGCCGAGCGGCGAACCGCGATAGCCGGAGATGAAGCCGGCGGTGTTGAGCCCCGCCGCGCGGTCGCGTTTCGCCTGGTCGAGCACGATGCGGACGATCGCCTGCGTGCCCGTGAGGAAGACGCGGCCGTCACCGCGTTCGTAGCGGTCGGAAAGCTGATAGGTGTCGAGGGAGGGAATGGCGTCCATGGCCGGCCTCGCATCGGATTCGGGTCAGCCGACGGTAATCCTGTCCGTCCGGCAAGTGTTACCAATTTATCCCTGCGACGCGCCTCATAGCGGTAGGATTTTGTAGAGAGTTGTAATTCTCGGTAGAATTTACCAAACGGAGATGCCCTCATGGTCGAAGAGCAGGACGAACGCATCCTCACCGAGCTGCAGAAGAACGGACGCGCGACCAACCAGGAACTTGCCGAGGCGGTCGGCATGTCGACCTCGGCCTGCTGGCGGCGCGTGCGCGGGCTGGAGGAGTCCGGCGTGATATCGGGCTATTCGGCGCTGGTGGAACGCGAGCGCGCCGGCTTTGCGACCTCGGCAATCCTTCATGTCTCGCTCGAGCGGCACGATGCAAAATTCGTCGACGAATTCGTGGCGCGGGTGAAGCGGCGCAGCGAGGTCCTGGAATGTTTCGCGACCACGGGAGACGCCGACTATCACCTGCGCGTCGTGGTGCGCGACATGCACGCGTATAACCAGTTTCTCGACGAATTCATGTTCCGCGTGCCCGGCATCCGCTATGTCCGCACCAACATGATCCTGAAGGAGATCAAAACCGGCGTCGCTCTGCCGTTCGACACCAGGCGGCCGCGGAAGGATTGAGACGTAGGGTGGGCAAAGCGAAGCGTGCCCACCTTCGAGCACTCCGCTCGTGATGGTGGGCACGCTTCGCTTTGCCCACCCTACAGCCTTATCGCTGCTCCCTCACGAACCGGTTACGCAGCGTGCCGATGCCGGTGATGTCGATCTCGACAACGTCGCCCGCTTTCAGGTCCGGCGAGGCGCCGTCGGTGCCCATCCAGATCACGTCGCCCGGCCACAGCGTGAAATACTTCGTCAATTCGACGATGAAGGGGACGATGCCGAAGATCATGTCGTTGGTGCGGAAGCGGTTGGTCTCCTTGCCGTTGACCCGCACCACCGTCTCCATGGTGTCGAGATCGACATCGGTCTCGATCCATGGGCCCATCGGCTTGAAGGTGTCGGCATTCTTGGAGCGCCACAGGCCGCGGTCGGCCTTCTGCCAACTGCGCTCGCTGACGTCGTTGCCGATGGTGTAGCCGAACACGCAAGACATCGCGTTTGCCGCATCGAGATGTTTTGCCTTCTTGCCGATGACGACCACGAGCTCGCCCTCGTAGTGGATCTTTTCCGTTGCAGTCGCGGGGATCACCACGTCCTCGTCATGGGCGATCAGCGCGTTCTGGGCGCGGTAGCCGATCTCGGGCCGGTCAGGCACGGCCGGAATCTCGCCGCGCTTGTCGGCGGCTTCCTTCAGGTGCTTCAGATAATTCAGCCCGACGCAATAGAAGGTGCGCGGGATCAGCGGCAGCTCGATCCTCACGTCGCCAAGTGCATGCGTCAGCGCGGTGCGCCGCCATTCGCCGAAGGGATCGCCGTCCACGGTGATGACCTTCTCACCCTCGACGTGACCCCAGGAGGTTTTTCCCTGGGCGGTGAATTTGAGCCAACGCATCGATTTTCTCTCTTATTCGGCCGCGACCTGCGGTTGGGTTTTCCACACACCGGCGACGGGACGGGGCAGGCCGAGATTCTCGCGCAGCGTCTTGCCGGCGTAGTCACGGTGGAAGAGCCCGCGGCGCTGCAATTCCGGCACGACGTGGCGAACGAAATCAGCGTAGGAACCGGGCACATAGCTCGCCGCAATGACAAAGCCGTCGCAGCCGCGCCCGACGAACATCTCCTCCAGCCGATCGGCGATTTCCTTCGGTCCGCCGACGATCGCATCCTGCACCAGGCCGCGGCCGGAGAAGGTGATGAAGTCGCGCGTGCTCGGATTGGCCTTGCCGGAGGTTTTCAGCACGCCGTCGCGGATGCCGAGCATGCCTTGCATGCCCTGCAGTTCTTTCGTCGTCAGCGGCTCGTCGATGCCCTTGGCGCCGAAATCGAAATTCAGCCCCTCGGCGAGCAGCGACAGCGCGTCGATCTCCAGCGGCAGCTTCTGGATCAGCGCCATCCGGTCTTCCGCCTCGGCCTTGGTTGCGCCGCAGACCGGCGTCGTCAGATTGCAGAGAAACATCTGCTCGGGATCGCGGCCGGCCGTTGCGGCCTCATTGCGGATCGCCTCATAGCCTTGCCTTGCGCTCGCAAGATTGCGCGCGGCGGTGAAGATCACCTCGCCCCATCGCCCGGCGAAGCGCTGGCCGCGGCCGGAAGCGCCGGCCTGGATGATGACAGGATGGCCCTGCGGCGAACGCGGCACCGTGAAGGGTCCGCGCGACTTGAAGAACTTTCCGTCGTGATCGAGCCGCTTCACCTTGGTCGGATCGGCGTAGCGGCCGCTCTTCTTGTCGATGATAACAGCGCCGTCCTCCCAGGAATCCCAATGGCCGAGCACGACCTCCATGAATTCGTCGGCGCGATCGTAGCGCAAATCGTGCTCGAGATGGTGCTCGCGGCCCATGTTGAGCGCTTCGCCGTCATTGACCGACGTCACCACGTTCCAGCCGGCACGGCCGCCGGTCATCAGGTCGAGGGTGGCGAAACGGCGCGCGACGTCGAACGGCTCGTAATAGGTGGTTGAACAGGTCGAGGCGAGGCCGAGCTTCTCGGTGACCATGCCCATCGTGGTCAGCACGATGACCGGGTCCATCTTCACACAGCGGATGCCGTATTCGACGGTATGGGCGTGATCGTTGCCATAGCGGTCCGGCATCGCCAGACGGTCGTCGAAGAACGCCATGTGGAATTTTCCGGCCTCGAGGATCCGCGCGATTTCCTGGTAGTAATCCGCCGACATCGAATCGTCGCGCGATTCCGGATGGCGCCAGGAGCCCGGCAGATTGGTGCAGTTCTGCGCCTGCAGGAAGCCGACTAGTGCCATTTGCCGTGTCATGCCGTTATCCCTGTTTCACGCCAGATCGAGCTGTTTTGTCAGCCCGTACTCGCCGGCGAGCGCGCGGAGCTTGTCCCAGGTCGCATCCTCGATCTCGATGCCGTTCTTCCGGCGCTCCTGCTCGCGCAGAAATTCGACCTCGCCGGGATAGAACACGCCCGGACTTCCTTCCGAGGGCGGCGTCGATTTCAGGTAGCGCGCAAACTCCGCCACCTCGCGCTTGAAATCCTGCAGCGGACGGAAGGCGGCAACATTGAACACCGCCATGAAGCATCCGTCATTGTGGCGCCCGGTCGGCTCAACGCCGAATCCAAGCCCGGTGAGCAGGCCGCACAGGACTTCCACCATTGCTGCCAGGCCAGAGCCCTTATAGCCCTCGCTGCCGCCGAGCGGTAGCAACGCGCCGCCCTTGCGATAGTCTGTCGGGTCGGTGGTGTGGCGGCCTTCGGCGTCGATGATCCAGCCGGTCGGAATCCGTTCGCCGCGTGCGACCGCGAGCTGGATCTTGCCGGCCGCGACCGCCGATGTCGCCATGTCCAGATAAAACGGCGCCTCGAGCTCAGAGGGCACTGCGATCGAGATCGGGTTGGTGCCGAGCCGCGCTTCACGGCCGCCGAACGGCGCGACGTGTTTTGGCGAGCGGCCGGAATCGGCGGTGGCAATCCCGATCATGCTCTCGCGCATCGCCATCAGCGGATAGTGCGCGAGCCGCCCGACATGGCTCTGCCGGAGCACGGTGCAGGCGGCGACATTGGCTGTCTTCGCCTTCGCAATCGTCAATTCCATCGCCTTGGCATTGACGTGGAAGCCAAAGCCCCAATTGCCGTCGATCACGGTCGTGGTCGGCGATTCCTGGACGATGGTCCATTTCGCGCCGGGCACGATATGGCCGGCCTTGATGCGGTCGATATAGGTCGGGACCGCGATGATCCCGTGCGAGTCGTGACCGGCGAGGTTGGCGTTGACGCAGCCGACCGCGACCGCCTGGGCTTCCTCCTCCGACGCGCCGGCGCCGCACAGCAGCGCCGCACTGATGCGGGTGAGACGATCGGCGTGGACGATCGGCATGGGGTTTCCTCAGGTTGAAGCCCGCGTCACGTGGCGGGTCTTGCTTGTTTGTGGTTCGCCATGGTCTCAAAGGAGTAGGCGACGAGCAAGGCCAGAATGTCCGGTCCGCCATGACGCCGGCGCGGCTTTTCAGGGCAGCGGGTCTCATGGCAGGGAACCGAGCCCCTGCAGGGGTCGCGTCGCGCCTCAGTCAGTGGCGCGCCGCGTCAGAAGAAATCGTCAACAAACCGGTAATTTTGCGGGGGTTCTATCCGACTTTGTTCGCCCCACATTTACTCTGACTCGCAACTTATAGCTGTTCCTAACGTCCACTTAGGTCTCTGCTCCGCATAAAATCCCGCGGGGCCGGCCGAGACTGGCCGCAGGGAGTTGATCGCTTGGAGCAGACCATCAGGGGTACCTTCGCGGCGTTGAACGCCAGCAACGAAGCGATCCTGTACGCCAAATCGCCGGAGGAGCTGTACGCCAAGGTCTGCGAGGCCGCGTTTTCCAGCGGCGACTTCCTGGCGACGGCGGTCTTCCTGGTGGATGCCGAGACCAGCCTGCTGCGCTTTGCGGTCGGGTTCGGCGAGGATGTCGCGCGGCTGCGCGGCATCCCCATCTCGATCATTGCGAATACGCCTGAGGGCGAGGGGGTGTGCGGACAGGCGTTTCGGGACCAGAAGGCCTGTGTCAGCAACGACTATCTGAATGACCAGCGCTCGCTCGCCTGGCGCGCCGGCGCCCGCGATAGCGAGGTTGCCGCGGCAGCGGCAATGCCGCTGATCTGCAATGGCCGTAGCGTCGGCGTTTTCCTCGTCACCCGGCGCGAGGTCGGCTCGCTCGGCAACGAGCTGGTGTCGCTGCTGGCGCGCATGGCCGCCAATGTGTCGTTTGCGCTGGACAATTTCGAGCATGAGCGCATGCGCAAGAGCAGCGAGCGGGCGATGCGCCGCCTGAACCAGATGTTCGGCGCCATCAGCGCGACCAACGAAGCGATCCTTCGCGCCAAGACCGAGCACGATCTCTACCAGCGCGTCTGCGACGCCGCCGTCCATAGCGGGAAATCCGTTGCCGCCGTGGTCCTGCTCGCCGACCCGGATTCCCATTGGCTCGAGCCGGTCGCCGGCACTGGCGACGCAATCGACCTGATCACGCAAACGCGCTTCTCGATCGATCCGGACAATATCTACGGCAAGGGCGTCTGCGGGCAGGCGTTCCGGACGCAGCGGCCGTGCATCAACAACGATATCCCGAAATCGGACGGTCCGTGGCGACAGGTGGGACACGACGCCGGCGTCATGGCCTGCATCGCGGTTCCCGTGACCAAGTTCGGGAAGAGCATCGGCGTCTTGTTGTTCTTTGTCGGCAGGTCGTGGGCGACGGACGAAGAGATCGTCGCGCTGATGGCGCGGATCGCCGAGAACGTATCGGTGGCGCTCGACAATTTCGAACGTGCCAATGAAAAGGCCAGGGCCGAGCGGCAGAAGGATCGGTTGTCGCGAATGTTCGCGGCGCTGAGCGCGACCAACGAAGCGATCATGCGGGCGAAGTCACGAGAGGAGATGTTCAAGCTGGTGTGCCAGGCGGCCGGCAAGGGCGCCAGGTTCAACTCGACCAGCATCTTCCTGGTCGCAGCCGGCAGCGACTATTTCGAGATGGCGGCGACCGCAGGACCGACGTCCGAAAACGCCCGCAATCTCAAGGTATCGATCGACGAGGCCGTTCCGGAGGGGCGCGGGCTTTGCGGGACGGCATTCCGTTCCAGGCAGGCCAGCATCAACAACAACTTCCTGAAGGACATTGAGGACAGTGCGTTCCGGGACATCATCGAACGCGAGGGCGCACGATCGGGCGCGGCGTTTCCGCTGTTCGTCGACGGTGAGCCCGTCGGCGTGATGCTCTTCATCTCGTCCGAACACGACACCTTTACCGCCGAGTTCGCCGAACTGCTGCAGCGGCTGGCTGACAACGTGTCGTTCGCGCTCGGCAGCTTCGAGCGCGCGGACGAGAAGGCAAGGACCGAGGAGCAGAAGGAGCGGCTGACGCGGATGTTCGCGGCGCTGAGCGCGACCAACGAAGCGATCATGCGGGCGAAGTCGCGGACCGAGCTGTTCCACCTGGTCTGCGAGGCCGCCGTCGTCGGCGGCAATTTCACCTCGACCGCGATTGCGCTGGAGCGGCCAGGCGACGATTACTTGGAAAACGTCGCCTCGGCCGGTCCGGACGGCGAGCGCGCCTTCAACGTGCGTCTGTCCATCAATGCGGCGCATCCCGAAGGGCGGAGCCTCACCGGCATCGCGTTCCGCACGCGGAAACCCTGCATCAGCAACGACTATCTCGGCGATTTCGGCAATTCGAGCCCGTTCTATCAGGTCCTGCGCGACGCCGGCACCCGCTCCGGCGCCGCATTTCCGTTATTGAAGAACGGCAAGCCGATCGGCGCCATCATCTTCCTCTCCTGCGAGATCGGCGCCTTCAGCCCCGAGTTGATCGGGCTGTTGCGACGTCTCGCCGAGAACGTCTCGTTCGCGCTGGAAAATTTCGATCGCGCCGACGAGAAGGCGAGGGCCGACGAGCGGATCGAATATCTCGCCTCGCATGATGGCCTGACGCGTTTGCCCAACCGGGAAACTTTCAACGAATTGCTGCGCCACGCGATCGAGGTGGCCGGCCGCCACCAGCGTCAATTCGCGCTGCTGTTCATCGATCTCGACCGCTTCAAGGTCATCAACGACTCGCTTGGCCACGACGCCGGCGACCTGCTGCTCGTCAAGATCGCCGATCGGCTGCGCGGGACCTTGCGTTCGAGCGACGTCATCGCCCGGCTCGGCGGCGATGAATTCGTCGTCATCCTGGAAGAGACCGACCGCGCCGATGTCGAGACGATCGCCGAGAGCCTGTTGTCGGCGCTCAGCCGGCCGGTGCAACTGAGCGGCCACGAATGCCAGACCACGGCCTCGATCGGCATTGCGATGTATCCTGCTGATGGCTTGGACGCCAAGACGCTGACCAAGAACGCCGACATGGCGATGTATCTCGCCAAGGAGGACGGCAAGAACGGCTTCCGCTTCTACTCCAAGGAGATCAAGACGCAGTCGATCGAACGGCTGACGCTGGAGAATGCCCTGCGCCGGGCGCTGGAGCGCGACCAGTTCTCGCTCTTCTACCAGCCGAAGATCGACATCGCGAGCGGCCAGATCACCGGCGTCGAAGCGCTGCTGCGCTGGACCCATCCCGATCTCGGGCAGGTCGCGCCCGCCCAGTTCATTCCGCTTGCGGAGGAAATCGGGCTGATTGTGCCGATCGGTCGCTGGGTGCTGAAGGAGGCCTGCGCGCAGAACATGGCTTGGCAGCGCCGCGGCTTGCGACCGGTGACGATGGCGGTCAACCTCTCGCCGCGGCAATTCGGCGACGAGAATCTCCTGCACGACGTCGACGAGGCGCTGCTTTCAAGCGGCATGGCGCCGGCGTTGCTGCAGCTCGAGGTCACCGAAAGCATGGTGATGCGCAACGTGCCCTGGACGATCCGGGTGCTGGATGCGATCCAGAGCCGCGGCATCCGCCTGGCGATCGACGATTTCGGCACCGGCTATTCGTCGATGTCGCTGATGAAGCAGTTTCCGATCGACACCATCAAGATCGATCGCTCCTTCGTGCGCGACCTCGCCCGCGACAGCGAGGACCAGGCGATCGCGCAGGCCATCATCAGCATGGGCAAGGCGCTCGGCATGACCGTGATCGCCGAGGGCGTGGAGACGGCCGAGCAGGAGCGCTTCCTGCGCGACCATGGCTGCGACGAGATGCAGGGCTTTCGGCTCAGCAAGCCGCTGCCGCCGCGGGAGCTCGCCGAGTTGTTGCGCTCCGCGCCGGCGCTTATCTCTCCGCCGCTGCAGCCGGAGGAAGATGCCGCGGACGATCAGGCAGCGTCGGATTTAGGGCGGAAACGCGCTGTCATCTGATGGCTGCACATGCAGGTCGCGCACATCCGAATCGGTCGATTTCACCTTGCGCGAGAAATCATAAGGCCACGGCAGATAGGTTTGGCCGGCAAGCGATTTGAGCAGGACGCTGGCGCCTGCCGCGTAAGTCGCGCCCTTGGCGAGGCGCAATCGGATACTCCAGTGGGCCGGCAATTCCACCATGGATTGGCGCAGTTCGAATGCCGGCCCCCACCACCACGCAGGCGCCGGCGGCCGTTCGCTTTCCGGAATGGCGCGCCAGCGTCCATATTCGTCGACGATGCGCTCAAATTGCAGTTTCGCGGCTGGATGCATCGGGCTTCTCTGTTGTGCTCCCATGATATCCGCCTCCGCGCCCCGCGCAAAGCCGCTATTGCTGGCCGTGTTGCCAGTGCGTGGTCACCTCAGTGCCGGTCTTGTTCAGATGAACGTGCTGGTCGACATGGTCCACCCAGGACAGCGGAATGAAATGATGGTGCTGTCCGTCCGGTGAGCTTTGCTTGGTCAGCTTGATCTTGTCGGTTCCTTCGAGATGATCGACCTTTCCAACCGTCTTCCGGTCCGACGAGATGACGTCCATATGTTCCTTGATCTCTGTGGCCATTGCCATCGTTGATCTCCGTACAGTTGGAGAGGATGAACGCGGCAGCCGAGCAAAGGTTGCTGTGCGTGTAGGGTGGGCAAAGCGCAGCGTGCCCACCACCACGGGCGGAGTGCTTGACGGTGGGCACGCTGCGCTTTGCCCACCCTACGAAGTCGTTACTTCTCTTCCGCTGCGGTCGCGGTCGCCGGTCCTTCGCCCATGATCAGGAGCACGGCGTCCTCGTCCTTGGCGCCATCCCAATGCACCTGCTTGCCGTAATGGGTGACGAAGCTGCCGGCGGGCATCGCCACGGTGCCTTTGTCCGGATCGAACTTCGCTCCCGATCCCACCCACCAGGTGCCTTGCAGCACGACGATATAGCGGTCGTTCGGATGGAAATGCGGATGGCTGAAATGGTTGCCCTTGGTCCATTTGGTATAGACCACGTAGAAGCCGGGCTTTGCGGGATCGCCGACCACCACGGCGTTCTGCGCGCCGCGCGCATCTACCGGCCCCCAGGGGATCTGGTCAGGCAATTTATAGACAACGGCGGCGGGATTGAGCTCGGCGGCGGAGCCGATGCTCAGTGTGGCGGCGAGGGCAAGCGGGATTGCAAGGTAACGCCAGGCACTGACGATCATCACTTCCTCCCGTTTTCGGATGGACGCTTGGTTGGTCCATCTCTGTTGCGCTCGATGCTATTCGGGGGCGCTGGTGCTGGACAAGACGCACGCGTGCATGCGTGATCGGCGGATGCGCGGCTTCCCCGCACAACGCAACTGCAGCATCGAAATCGATTTGCGCTCGCACGCGGCAGTGATTAGTTTGCCCGCACAAATCAAAACAACATCGGGAGGATGCTTTTCATGAAACATGCGTGGACGCTTGCGGCCGGTCTTCTGATCGGTACCGCTATGTCCTTCAATCTCGCTTCCGCCGAGGGAGACGGCTGGGTCACATTGCTCGACGGTACCAAGAAAGGCGACTGGGACGAGGTGGGCAAGGCGAACTGGACGTTGAAGGACGGCGCGCTGGTCGCCGACAAGCTCGACGGCAAGGACCTGTCCTATCTCGTCAGCAAGAATTCCTACAAGGATTTCCAGATCAAGGCCGAGTTCTGGACTGACGAAGAAGCGAACAGCGGCATCTTCATCCGCTGCGACACCAACAAGACCATCGATTCCAAGGTCTGCTACGAGGTCAATATCTTCGACAAGCGGCCCGATCCGACCTACGGCACCGGCGCGATCGTCGATGTCGGCAAGGTCAATCCGATGCCCAAGGCGGCGGGCAAGTGGAACACCTATGAGATCACGGCGCAGGGCCCGCATCTCGTCGTCGTGCTCAACGGACAGAAGACCGTCGACGTGCAGGACAGCAAGCACGCGAGTGGTCCGATCGCGCTTCAATATGGCTCCGGCGTGGTCAAGTTCCGGAACGTGCAGATCAAGCCGCTGTAGCGGCGTTCTCCCTTCCCCTGAAAGGGGGAGGGCGGGGTGGGGGTCAAGCCGCGGGCGCAGGTGCGCGTGGAGAGAGATGATCCCCACCCGGCTTGCGCGTTGCACGCGCAAACCGACCTCCCCTTTTCAAGGGGAGGTGAAGGAAGCGCGGAGTGCGGTCAACTGCGCTTCGAACCTTCGCTGGTCAGAGAGCGCCGGTGCGGCGCTCACGCATATTGCTTGTCTTGCTGACGGCTCTCCACCATGGGATTGAGCTCGTTCAGGACGACGCCGACCAGCTTGCGCTCCGCGCCACCGAGCGCGGTGAGGATGTCTTCCATGCAGTCGTTGATATCGAGATGGACCGGCAGCACGGCGAGGAGGCCGTCGGCGAGATCGAAGAGCTTGCGATCAGCCGCGCTCCACGGCATCGCCGGCCCGTCGAGAATGATGAGATCGTAACCGCCGACGGATCGCGCCTGCGCGACCGACTTGCGGATGGCTTCCGCCGCTCTGGCGTCTCCGCCTTCGATGACGGGCAGGATGGAAATTCCGTTCGCCGTGTTGATGGCGCGCGTTGCCTTGCTGCCGATGCTGAGCCAGCCGAGGCGGCCGGCCTCGCGCTTGCCAAGCCGGACGACCTTGCCCGACAATTCGCGCTGCTGATGATCGGCATCGATCATCAGCAGCTTGGCGCCGTCACGTGCGGCCGAGAGCGCCACGTTCAGCGCCACCACGCTGCGGTCGACGGATGAACCCGCGCCGATCACGGCCATGACTGGCGTGCCGGACGCGGGCGCGCGCTTCTTGAGCGTCGCGCACATGTCGCGGATGGCGCCGAGGAAGGTCATCAGCGGAAAGCCCGCGCGCAATGTCGGCCAACCCAGCCGCGTGACGTCGGCGACCTGGCCGGCGGTGAGGATGCCGCCCAGCGTGCGCATCACGTCCGATTCCTGCAGCCGGGCAATCACCGGCTTCTCGATGACGCTGACCGCCGCTTGCGGCGCCGGCTTGCCGAGGACCGGCTGTTTCGCCGGCGCCGCTGTCGTCTGCTTCTCGGGCGAGGTCGACTTGCTCGGCCGAATCGGGTCGGCGCCGGGCGCAAGCTGGTCGACGGCGATGATCCAGGCCGCGGCCGCGAGCCCGCCGAGCACGAAGCCGATCATGGCGAGCAGGCTCATCGCCGGCGGGAAGGTGCGCCGCTGCGGCACGGTGGCTTCGCCGATCACGCGCGCGCTCGAGGTGTTCAGGCTCTCCTGTTCCTCCGTCTCGCGCGAGCGCTTGAGGAAGGACTGGTAGACGTCGCGGCTCGCCTCGACATCGCGCTCGAGTTCGCGCAGGCGCACCGAGGCCTGGCTCATCTGCACGCTCTGGCGCTTCTGCGCGTCCAGCGCCTTGTTCAGTGATGCCTCATAGTCGCGGGCGCGGGTCAAATCGTTCTTCGCGGCCTGCGCGAAGCGCTCGATCTCTTCCCTGATGGTACGGCGGAGATCCTCGACCTGCTGCTCGACCTGCCGGAGCGCCGGATGCCGCGGGCCCAGTTCGCTCTGCAGTTCGGCCTGCCGCTTTTTGGCATCAGCATATTGCGCGCGCAGGTTAGCGATGGTCGGCGACTGCAGCGCCTCGGGGATCGCGCCGGGGTCGCTCGAATTGCGCCGGCTGGCCTCGATCTGGTCGTACTTCGCCTGCGCATCGAGCGTCAGTGCCCGCGCGGCGGCGAGCCGCTGGTTGCTGGCGGAAAGCTGCTGGTCGGCGATCAGCGTGTCCTGGGTGCCGACGAAATTGTTCTGCGCCTTGTAGACGGCAAGCACGTTCTCGGCGTTGCGCAGCCGTTCCTGCAATTCCTTCAGTCGCCCCGAGAGATCCCTGGTGGCGCGCCGGGCGGCGGCGGCCTGCGATTGCTTGGATTCGGCGAGGTAGGCAGTCGAAAGCGCGTTGGCGAGCATCGCCGCCTTGGCTGGCTCATAGGACCAGACGTCGATGTCGACGACGAAGGTGCGGTCGGTCTTGCGCACATTGATGTGACGACTGAGGGCGTCCAGCGCGCTCATCGTCGCCTGGTGCTGCTGTTCTGCCGTTGGACGCTGCTCGATCCCGACCAGGCCGAGCAGCGCGCCGAGGAGGCTCTTGCCATCGCCGCCGCCGCCGAATTCCGGGTCCTTGTCGAGATTGGTGTTCTTGATGACCTGCAACAGCACGCTGTTGGAGGTGATCACCCGCGCCTCGCTGTCGACCACCATCGCGAGACCCGAAACGTCTTGCGCGCGCGGGGTCAGTTCGCGCTCGACGAGCTGCAATTCGCGCGGGTCGACATAGAGCTGCGCGGTTGCGGCGTACTTCGGCGTCAGGCTCTTGCCGATCGCAACCGCGATGCAGGCGCAGAGCAGCGCGGCAGCCGCGATCGCAGCCTTGCGACGCCACAGCAGCAGGACCAGGTCGACCACGTTGAAGCCCTGGCTTCGGCGCGGCTCGCCGGCGCCCTGGCTCTTGGCCTGGCTGTTTATCGGCTGGTCGTAATCAAGCATCGACCCCAGCTTCCATTCCAAACGCCGCACACATCGGCTGAGGGGTTACTCTTCGGGCTGTGCGATGTGCGAGAGCGGACCGCGCGGCAACAACGCAGCAGTAAAAATTAACCATAGTCCTTGAGGGACTATTCACTGAAAAGGCAAACAAAGCGTTTAAGCGCTCGCGCATCGGAACGCCTCCGCCATGGTGAGCGCCGGAATATTCCGCTTCGCCGCCGTTTCCAGCGCGTGGTTCAGGAGCCCCGGCGAGCAGCCATACAGGCTGGGCCGGGTGGCAACGTCGTGGCTGTAGAAAATTAACCAGCCGTTATGGATTTGCGCCTCGTCGAAGGCCCGCTCGATTGCATCGCGATCCATCTGGCGATCGATCAGCGGCATCGCGCGCAGGAACTGCAGGTCGACATTGCCGAAGTTCACGCCCTCCACGATCGAGCGGCAGGTCGCAAACCTGGACTTGAGCAGGTATTTGTGCGCGAACGAGCCGTAGCCGAACGGATAGGCGAAGGTTTCGATCTGCATCGACGGATCGAGCAAGTCGAAGTAGCGGCGGTTGCAGGCGATGTCGCCGGCAAGCGAGCTGACATCGAGATCGCTGGTGCGGCGGTGCGAAAAGGTGTGGCAGCCGATCTCGTGGCCGCGGCGATGCAGCGACAGCACGTCGTCATCGTTGCCTGACGTCCAGTTCGCCGTGTCGACGCCGACCAGGCCGCCCGACACATAGAACGTGCCGCGGGCGCCATGGGCCTCCAGCATGTCGGCGCCAGATGTCACCGCGCTCTTCGACAGGTCGTCGAAGGTGAAGCTGACCATCGGCGTGGCATTGCGCAGCCGGACCCGATCGACCGGCAGATGCATCGCCAGCCGGTGGCTGACCTTCACGACGGCTTCGGACCACAGCGCGTGCATCTTCTCACAGTTTCCGCAGGATCACATGATAGTCGCCGTGCCGCACGTCGGTCTTGCCGGGCAGGAAGAAGTTCATCGCCTTCGCGGTGGCGTCGACCAGCGCGGCGAGCAGGGGCTTGCGCAGGCGCATCTCCGGATAGCGCGGGCTCTCATAGACCTTGCGGTAGATCACCTGCAGGCCGTGCGCCCTGGCGAAAGCTTCGAGCTTGCCCAGCGTGACCAGCGGATGGAAATGGGTCGGGAACGGCGCCTCGCCCGGCAGGCCGGCCTTCTTGTCGCCGCGCACATAGCGATAGAACCAGACGTGGAACCAATGCGGTGAATACTTCGTCACCACGCCGGAGAGCGACTTCGGATTCGGTGCGCCGATCAGGATCAAGCCGTTCGGCTTGATCGCCTCGCAGAAACCGCTGAGCGCGGCCTCGACATCGGGCACGTGCTCGATAACGTTGTAGCAGACGATGAAATCGAAGCTTTTCGGTGCGAAACGGTAGGTCTGAATGTCGCCCAGGATCGTTGCCTGCGCGTACTGATTGTTTTTGACCTGATCCTCGTCGATGTCGACCACGGTGATGTGGCTGCGGCGCAGCACCTTGAGCGGCAGGAAGCTGGTCGAGCCGCCGCCGGCCTCGTAGATCGCGAGCGGGCCCGCCGGCAGCGTTGCCTCCAGGATGCTGTGCACGGTGAGGAGGCTCTGCCGCGCCTCGCCCGGCGGCAGGTCGAGCAGCGACTGCGGATGCGCGGCCGGCCCCGCCGTGTCGACATTGGCGAGCGTTGCATGGATGGCACCGAAAGTAAGGATGTCGGTCATTGGCTGTTATCCAATATTGCTGCTTGCGAATTTTGCTCTGAAGGCCGTGAAGCTGTGTTTCAGCCGGCCGCGAATCCTTGCGATGTCGAACAGCCAGGCCAGAACGCCGTAGGTGAGGATGCCAACCACCGCCAGCACGATGCAGGCGGCGAGATCCGGAATATGCAGGATGCGATCGAGTGCGGCGACCGTCAGCGCCATCGCGAGTGCGGCGATCAGGACCAGCGCCAGCCGGCCAAGCGGCAGCGGAACGCGGAAGGCATAACGGGTCAGCACCAGCGCACAGGCAAAGCCGATGATGTCGGCGCCGAGCCGCGCCCAGGCCGCGCCGACGGCACCGTAGTGGCTAACCAGCAGATAGGACAGGATCACATTGGCCGCGATCAGCGAGGCGGTGTTGACGAGATAGAAGCCGTTGCGGCCCGACAGCAGGAAGCTCGCGTGCAGATACTGCTGCGTCAGGACCTGGAACACCACGGCGACCGCGATCACAGGCATGATTTCCGCCGCGAGCTCGCGGAAGTCAGGGCCGAGGATGATGTTGGCGACATGCCCGGAGACCACGGCAAAGCCGAGCGAAGCCGGAAGCGTAACTGATAGCAATAGCTCGAGACATTCGGCGAGATGCGAGCGCACCGCGCCATCACCCTGCTTGGCGTGGATCTGGACGGCGAGCGGAAAGAACGCTGCCGCCATGCTCATCGCCGGCATCATCAGCGTCTGCCTGACGAGGTCGAGCGAGGCGACATATCGGCCAGCATCGGCCGCGCCGACGAGGTTGGCGATCATGAAACGGTCGGTGACGCTGGCGATCGCAAGCAGGGTCAGCGACAGCGTCAGCGGCAGGCCGGTCTTGGCCACGGCCATGAGACCAGTACGGTCGAAGCTGACATGCGTGCCACGCCAGGCGGTGCGCGACTGCACGAGCACTGCGAGCAGATAGGCGAGGGCGGAGGAAAGCAACAGCCAGAAGCCATTCGGGCTCACCAGCGCGACGACGACGCCGAGTGTGAGCACGGAGACGGCGCGCACCAGCGTCGCCTTCATCACCGAAAGCGCCATCAGCCGCGCGCGAACCAGGTCCTGCGTCAGCTCGAACAGGCCGATCGCGACCGAGAGCGCCACCGTGGCGAACGCCGCGGTGTTGTCCAGGCCGGCGAGCCGGGCGAGCACATAGGCGATCGGTGCCGTCAGGCAGCAAATGATATAGCCTGACAGTACAAGTCCGCGGACGTCGGTGCCGTCGTTGCGGGCGTGCCCGCTCAGGATCAGATTTCGGAACCAGCCGACCAGGAACACGCTGATCACGGAAGCGAAGCCGATGCCGAGCAAATAGACGCCGTAATCATGCGGCGAGAACAGCCGCGTGAAAACGAACACGCTGAGCAGCCCCAGCAGCGCCGAGAGGATGTTGGCGGTCAGGTTGATGCTGGCTTGCCCGATCAGCATAACGCCGCAAACTCCGTGCGTTTGCCGCTGCCGGTGAGCGAAAGGATTTCGTTGCTCTCGGCGATCGCAGCGCGGATGGTCTCGACCGGCGTGCCGGAGAAGGATGCGATCGAGAACGCGACGTCGTCCTTGTTGGCGCGACGCAAGAGATCCTGCAGCTCGCTTTTGCTGAGCCTCGGATCGTCCCAATAGCTGACGCAGGGGGTGTCCGGGACAGCGGCATGCCGCAGCGAGGCCGCGGCATCGTTCTGCACGAAATAGCCGTACAGCATGTATTCGGAGAATTCGCGGGTCTTGCACAGCGCGTCGATCCAGTCGAGGCCGGTGACGGTCTCGATGCGCTCGGCCAGGGCTCGGGTGGTCTGCTTGTCCCAGAAGATGATGTGCCCGATGAAATCGTCGGCCGGGAACGGCGGCGTCGGCAGCCCCAGCAGTTCATGGGTGGTCACGAGCCAGCGTGAATGTCGCGGCTGGTCCGCCGTCACTACATTCGACATGGTCAGCATCGGGATCGCGTTTGGATATTCGAACCGTGTCAGGTCGAAGTCGCGGAAGAACACGATGTCGGAATCCAGGATGCAAAAGCGCTGGTGAGGCAGTCCGATGGTGGCGGCGATCTTGAGGATCTGCTGCACATGCCATCCGTTCACCGGTTTGGCCCGCAGCGACCACCAGAACTGGCGCCGGCGGCGCTGGATGATGCGTGGCAGCGGCCGCAGCCAGTCGGGCAGGAAGGTCGAGGCCGGGATGACGACGCGACGCTCGCCGGCAAGCGGCGCGAACAGCGGCAGGTCGCAGTCGGGAACCAGGAGATAATGCTTGGAGAACGAGGTAACGTGCCGGTCCACGCTCTCACAAAGCAAGGTGCAGATCTCCAGGTCGCGCCCGTAAGTCGGGGTTAACAACGCAACTGGGTCCATCTCATAGATCTCTCTGGCGATCGCGTTCACGGTTGTCGCTTTCCAAGCCGCCGTTCGTCCTCGGCGAACCTTTCAGCAAGATCGATGCCGAACCGGCGCATTGGCCGCGGCTGGGATCGTCGTTGGTTAATTTTGCTTGCCGCTGATGATCGCCGCGGCGCTGACGGCGCGAAGTAACCATAAGAAGCCGTGTTTCGTGTCCGTCTGCGCGGCTTGCCCGGATATTGCAGAGCCGGATCCGCGCATCGCCGATGCAGTTCGGCGCGGGTATGAGTGCATGTGGGATTACGGGATTTCCGGGCGGAATCGCGCCGCGGGTGATACCAAGGCTGTGCCGCCAGTTCGTTTCGGCACAACCGTTCCGTCCGCGGTGTCCGCTTTTGAAACGGTGGGCAAGAGATTGGCGCCATTCTTTCGCAAACGCGCGAGGAGAGCAGATGGCTCGAACTGAACGATTGAGCCGGCGTCGCTTCGTCGGCGGGATGCTGACGGCCTCGGCCGGCGCAGTTCTCGGCGGCGCCACCCCTGCGCGGGACGCCGCCGGCGCAGCCTCCCGTCTCGGCGCCGATCCCGCGCGGTTTGCCGGCGCCTTTGTGGACTGGGGATCCGACGGCCGCGAGCACATGCTGCAGGCCTGGGAGAAATGGCTGAAGCAGAAGCCGTCGTCCGTGCTCGGTGTGGACTTCTACGGCCAATCGACCTGGGAAGATTTTCGAAAAGTGGATTGGGTGCCGGGCATCTGGAGACGGCTTAATCCAAAACGGAACGTGGTCTGGTCGATGCCGCTGACGATCACGGGAACGCCGCTCGCCGATGTCGCAGACGGCTTGCATGATTCCGAGTTCGAGGCGGCGGCACGCGCGATCTCCGATGCGCAGCCGCGCGCGATCATCCGGCTCGGCTGGGAGATGAATCTTTCGCAGATGGGCTGGTTCGCCAAGGGCCAGGAGGCCGACTACATCAGGGCATTCCGGCGCGTGACCGAGATCTTCCGTCGCGCGTCCAATGAGTTCAAGTTCGACTGGTGTCCCGGCTGGGGGGCGCAGGAGATGCCGGCCGATCTCGCCTATCCCGGCGATGATGTCGTCGACTATATCGGGCTCGACGTCTACGACTTCAAATCGGAAGGCTCGGTGGAGGAGCGCTGGCAGACGCTTTATCTCAAGGCGCCTTTCGGTCTCGAATGGCATCGCGATTTCGCCGCGCGCCACGGCAAGCGCATCAGCTTTCCGGAGTGGGGCGTCGGCCACGCCGGCGACAATCCTTACTTTATCCAGAAAATGCACGACTGGTTCGTCGAGAACCGCGACAGCATCGCTTATGCGGCCTACTTCAACGTCGATGGCCTGTGGCCGACGCAGATCGACACCGGCCGCTTCCCGGAATCGGAAAAGCTGTTCCGAAAGCTGTTCGCAGCCAAGTGACCTCGTAGCCCGGGTGAAGCGAAGCGCAACCCGGGACAACTGCATCAGCGATTACGAGCGGCCAGGGGTTACGCTGCCGCTTCACCCGGGCTGCGGTTGCTGTTGACCTCGTTTGCCTGCGCCTTTGTTCCCGTCAGCAGGGTCAGGCCCATCTTAAGCTTGTCCTGCAGCGTGCGCTGGGCGAGGCAGGTGAAGAGACAGAGCTTGTCGCAGGCCACGGTTTCTTTGCGGCGCATGCGCGCTTCCTCGCTGTACCAAATCTCGCGCGCGGTCTGGGTGCGCACGTTGCCGATCGGCTTGAAGAACCAGCAGACCTCGAGGCGGCCGTCGGAGCGGATGAAATAGTTGCGCATGCCGACCCGGCAGGGCATGACCTCCGGCGGCGCCTTCTCGCGGCGGAAATGATTGGGCCAGGCGTTCAGCACGGCCTCGCCATTGAGGATCGGCGCGCCCTGGCGCTTCAGCCGCAGCAACTCGTCGCGAACCGCGATCAGATCATCCATCTCGCGTTCGCCGATCCACAATTCGTCCTCGACCTCCTGCGTGCCCATCTCGACGGGCTGGAAGCTCAGCGCAGTGGCGCCGATCTGCTGGATCCAGTCGACCATCTGCGGGAGCTGGCGGAAGTTCAGTCTGTGCACGACCGGTTTGATGATGATCGGAAAATCCAATCCTTCGGCGCGGCGCTTCTCGGAGACGTTCCGGATCCCCTGCACGATGTCGTTCAGCGAGTTTTCGACGCCGCGCGAATAGTTGTGGATATTCGGATCGCGCGAATCGATCGAAATGTTGATGTTGAAGGGATGTGCTTCGACCGTCTGCGCAACGATCTTCTTGTTCAGATAGGCACCGCCATTGGTGGTCACGCCCCAATGGATGTCGTTGTCGCGGCAGAACCGGACGAGGTCGAGGAAACCCTTCTTGATATAGGGCTCACCGCCGGCGAACTCGACATGATAGGCGCCGATGAATTCCTTCAGGCTCGAGAGCGCGCGCTGCCATTCCTCGATCGACATTTCCTCGCGGTAGTTCGGGCGGCGCCAATAATCGCAATAACGGCACTTGTAGTTGCAGCGCTCGACGACCTCCGCGAAGATCGCGGCCGGCCGGGTGACATCGCGGCCGGTGCGCAGATAGAGTTCTTCCGACAGCGCGTTGCGGACATGTTTTGTGCCCAGCGAAACGAGGTCTAGCGCTTTCAAGGTGAAACCTCAGACGTTTGCGAGTGTTGTTACGGTCTCGGTCGATTTCTTTGTCGTCCCGAGGAACAGCAAATCGAATGCCAGTGGGGATGAAGGCTCTTCGTGCCGGCGCTCTCGACGGTGTTTAACCTTAACGAATTGCTGCCAACGCGCGCGCCATCGCGCGCTCGTCAATGCTCATCGAATGGCAGTGGAGCGGAAAGCGCGCGAAATGCCCTCCGATTAACCCTCGCAAGAGATCGTCGCCGCGCCGCGCGTGGCTGGATCGGATTTTGCCATGACCTGGCCATACCCTGCGAATCGCTTTCGTGCGGCTCCGCCCATCAACGATTTCGGGACGATTGCGTCCCATGATGGTGGCGTGACCCGTTCTGGGACGGCGTGTCGCGGACTGGGATTGAAGCCATGAACAAGATGTCGATTGCGACCGAGTTTCTTGTAACGGACCGCGCCTGGGTCGCGGCCTCGCCCGGGCTCGACTGCTCCGTCGAGACGGTAGTCTGCATCCCGAGCTTCCGCCGGCCGCAGCATCTGCGGCTGACGCTGGAATCGGTCGCCGCGCAGCGCACCGCGCGCCGCTTTGCGGTCGTGGTGGTCGAGAACGACGCGGCCAATTGTGAAAGCGCACCGGTGGCCGCGGAATTCCTGGCGTCTGGAAAGCTGAATGGCCTTTGCCTCGTCGAGCCGCGGCAGGGTAACTGCCACGCCATCAACGCAGCGTTCGAGACGGCGCTCGCAACCTTCCCGCAAGCCGCGAACTTCCTGATGATTGACGACGACGAGATCGCCTCGCCGGATTGGCTCGAGCGCATGATCGAGGCCGCCGAGACGACCGGGGCGGACGTGATCGGCGGGCCGGTCTGGCCGAATTTCGACGACGAGCGCAAGCGCGGCCTGAAGCGTCATCCGGCATTTGCGCCGGCCTATCATAGCAGCGGGCCGGTGCCCGTGATCTATGGCTGCGGCAATTGCCTGATCCGGCGCCAGGTGTTCGCTGGCCTCGGCAGCCCCGCGTTCGATTTGCGCTTCAATTTCCTAGGTGGCGGCGACCATGATTTCTTTGCACGCTCCCGCCGTGCGGGCTTCCGATTCTACTGGGCGACGGAAGCGGCCATCTCGGAGACGGTGCCGCGGAGCCGGACCAAGCTCGGCTGGATTGTGCGGCGCGGCCTGCGGATCGGGGCGATCAACTATCACATCGAGCGCAAGGGCGCGCAGTCGACGTGGTCGCGTGCCGCTGTGATGGCCAAGATGTTCGGCCTGGTGCCGTTCTCGCTATTCCGCGCCACGCGCATCGTCTTGAGGGAACGGAAGGCCATCATCGCCATGCATCCGATGATGGTGGCCGTCGGCAGCGCGCTTGCGGTGCTCGGCATCGAGCCGCAACCCTACGCCGCGGCGAAGATCGTTTCGTGACCGAGTTTCTCATCACGTCCGAAGCCCGGGCCGTCTTCGCCGATGTGTGGCGGCGGCCGGTGATGGATTTCGTCCGCGCCGCGGTCTTCATCGGCATCCTGCTGCTGGTGTGGATTTCGCTGCATCCGTTCGACGATCTCAGCGACATGCGCGTCGGAGAGGTGACCTCCGGCAAGGAGGCCGTGCTCTACGCGCTGTTCGGCCTGCTCATGGTGCTGATGCTCGTGTTGACCATGCGCGACAACATGCCGGCGTTGGCGTCGCTGCTGACCCCGGCCTATGTGCTGTTCGGGACCTGGCTTTGCCTGACGGTCGTACTGTCGTTCGATCCGGCCACCTCGAGTCGCCGCTTTGCGCTCTCGGTATTCGTCGTGGTGGTGACGGCGACGGTGATGCTGTTGCCGAAGTCGCAGAGCGAGTTGATGCGGTGGTTCAGCATCGCCGCGCTGGTCTTGCTCGCGACCTGCTATCTCGGGATCTTGCTGGCTCCGAACCTGTCGATCCATCTGGCGACCGACCCGCAGGAGCCGGCGCTCGCCGGCAATTGGCGTGGCGCGTTCGGGCACAAGAACGTCGCCGCTGCGATAATGGCGATGACGATGTTCCTCGGCGTCTACTTCATCCGTGCCGGCGGATGGATCTCCGGCGTCATCGTCATAGCGCTCTCGGCCCTGTTCCTGGTCTATTCCGCGGGCAAGAGCTCGATCTCGCTTTGCCTGGCCGTGCTGCTGCTGACCTCGCTGACGTCGGTCGTTCGTTCCTTCTGGGGACGCGCATTGATGTTGCTGCTGCCGCTCATCGTGCTCAACCTGTTCAGCGTCGGCACGGTGCTGAGCGACACGCTCGCGTCGATCGCAAAGCTCCTGCCGCTGGATACGAGCTTCACCGGCCGCTCCGACATCTGGGTCTTTGCCGTCGATTCGCTGCATCAGCGGCTCCTGACCGGCTATGGTTTCGAAGCCTTCTGGGGCAGCAATGCGATCACGAATCTGAAGGAAGGCAAGGAATGGGCAGGCTATGCCTCGCACAGCCATAACGGTTATCTCGACACCGCGCTCGGCACCGGCCTGCCGGGTCTTGTGTTCCTGATCGCCGCTGTTGTCGTCAAGCCGCTGCGCGATTTCCAGGCCGCCGACGAGGACGGCAATGACGGCCCGCTGTCGATGATGTTCCTGCGGATATGGCTGTTCGGCCTCTATCTGTCGTCGATGGAGAGCTTCTTCCTCGACCGCGCCGATCCGATCTGGGCGACGTTCCTGATCGCCGTGTTCGGCCTGCACTATCTCGCGCGGTTCCGTTTGCGGGCATAGATGACGGCCGCCACCGTCGTTGCCACATCGCGCCACCAGCCGGTGAAATCGAATGGCGCCTGCGGCGGTGGTCGTTTCGCCGCGGCCAGGATCGCATCCGCATAGACCTCGCCTGCCGATCCACGCGGAACCAGCACGATCGCGCCGCGATCGATCAACTGCCTGAAGCGCGGATGATGGTCGAACTCGTCCGCTAGCGCGGGGCCGGTCGCGACCAGCGGCCGGCCCGCTTGCGCGCAGGTGAGGATGCTCGAACGGCGGGCCGTGATGCCTTCGTCGAGCGGATAGCAGAAGGCGTCGACCTCGCCGAAGAGGCCGAATACTTCGGCATCGGAGGCAACGAAGCCGGAGACGATCACGTCCTCGCCGAGGCCAAGCTCGGCGGCGCGGGCATGGAAATTCTCCTCGACCTTGTCGACGCCGCGAATGAAGGAGCCGATATAGACCAGCAGCGGCCGCAATCCGCGCGCCTTCAGGATCGCGCCGATCTCGAGCAGCGCATTCGGCTGCTTGCCCGGGTAGATCGAGCCGAAATGGCCGATCACCAATCGTCCGCTGACGCGTGCCGCTGATAGCCGCCGCCGCAATTCGGAGTCTTCGGTCTTCGAGGGCGCCTCGACGTTGGGCGGCAGTGGCGCCAGCACGGATTTCGTTACGGCGGAGCTGACCACGGCGTCATCGGCAAGTTCCTTCCGCACCAGCGGCGAGAACATGACGATGCTGTCGGCAACCCACACCGCGGGAATGTAGGTGATCCGCCGCATCCAGTTCAGCCCGGCCCATTCATGTTCGACCAGGATGATCTCGCGCCGCCGCAGCTTTGCGATCGCGAGCGTGAGAAGCGGCCGCAGGATCACGCGCTTCCAGGCCACGATCGGAAAATTGCAGATCACGCTCTGCGCCGAACCGACTGCGCGCCAGATGTCGTGGAGCGATCCTTGGCCGCGCGTCAGGGTTAATGTTTGGCTACTGCCGGGGTCGAGCTTTTCGATCGCGTCAGTCAATAAGCGCGTGAACTGTCCGACGCCGCAATGCATCTCGGCTCCCGCGCCGAGGAACAGCGCCCGATATCGGGGTGTGGAGGTCATCGCGCAGCGGCAGGGCTTCCGGGGTGATCTCGGTTAGCATACCGCGCAGACCTTAGCTTCCGGTAAGCGCCCGAAACAGTGCCGGCACCGATCTTGCCAATCCTCGTGTGAAGGCTGCCCGGTCGTCCCGTAACGGGACATCGGAAGATCAAAACGACGCAAGGCGACCAGGAGCGCGACATGACGACAGGCAAGATCTTCACCAAATGGGACGACACCCATTCGGAGCTCTGGAGCCATCAGCCGATCCGGCTCGAGCACGCGATGCACAAGCAACCCGCGTTCTCGATGGATGAGCTCGCGAAGCTGATCGAGAACTATCCGCGCGAGCATTACAGCCTCGTCAAGACAGGTGCGAAGGGTTCCGGCCGGGTCTGGCGCGAAGGCGAAATCGGCAAGCTCAGCGGTCGCGAGGTGATCGAGGCGATCTCGCGCGGTGGTCTCTGGCTCAACCTGCGCAATGTCACCTCCATCGATCGCCGTTTCCGCGTGATGGTCGACCAGATGTTTGCGGAGATCGCCGCCAAGGTTCCGCGCTTTGATGCGCCGACGCATCGGGCAGGCATCCTCGTCTCCTCGCCGGACGCCCAGGTCTATTACCACTCCGACCTGCCGGGGCAGGGATTGATCCAGATCGCCGGACGCAAGCGGGTCTACATCTATCCGAACACACCGCCATTCATCCGGCCGGAGCACCTCGAAGACATCGCGCTGTTCGACGTCGAGGTCGATATACCCTATGCCTCCTGGTACGACCAGCATGCCCAGGTGATCGATCTCGAGCCTGGCCAGATGTTGAACTGGCCGCTGAACGCGCCGCATCGGGTCGAAAATCTCGGCGTCGTCAACATTTCGATGACGGTGTCCTACGTCGACGACGAGATCCGGCGCGCGCAGATCCTGCATCTCGCCAATGGCATGCTGCGTCATCGTTTCGGCTACGCGCCGAAGAGCCGCAACCTTCACGGTCCATCCTTCGTTGCCAAGCAGGTGATGCAGAAGCTCTTGCGCGACGGCAAGTGGGTGAAGCGCGAGCGCGCCGTGCGCCGCCCGATCGACTTCCGTCTCGATGAGATCGAGCTCGGCAAGATCGTCGATCTGCCGAAGGCGGCGTAAGCGCGGCGTGTGGCGATGACGGTACTTGCGACATCGGCGGGCAGGCTCTCCGCGCACGCGAAAGCGCGGGCGGCCGGCTACCTCGTCGAGATCTTTACAGACTGGAAGCCGGCAGCAGCGCGGTGGGGTACGTTCGCGCCTCCGACCGCGTTCCAGAATCCGCAATGGTATGAAGCCTGGTACGCTGCTTTCGCCGACACCGACGGCGTCTCGCCCGTGATCGCCTTCATCACCGACGCCGCGACCGGCGAGCCGGCGGCGCTGTTGCCGCTGATCCGTCGTCGGCAGGGCAGCATTCGAACCATCGAGTTCGCCGACCTTGATCTCACCGATTACAACGCGCCGTTGCTTGGGTCCGCGGCGCCGCGCGATGCCGCGGCAGCGCGCGCGTTCTGGCGCGACCTGCGCGCCGCGTTGCGCAAGCTGCCCGGCGGCGCCGATCTCATCCGCTTGCGCAAGGTCGCGCCCGATCTCGACGGCTGGCCCAATCCGCTGTCGCTGCTCGATCGTGCGGCGGCTTGCCCAGTCAATGGCAACCTGGTCACCACGGGCGACGATTACGACGCCTGGCGCCACACGCTGGAGCGGACGGTGCGCAAGGAGCTGGAGCGAAGCTGGCGCGTGTTTACGCGCGATCCGGCGACGAGCTTCACGATCGCCGCGGACAGTGACGAAGCGCTCCGCATTCTCGCGACGACCGAGGCACAACAGGGCTCGCGGATGCAGAGCCTGGGAGTCAATTTCATCCTCAATGACGAGAATTGCGCCGCGTTTTATCGCAGCCTGGTCCGCAACGGTGTCGCCAGCGGTTATGCCATCGTGTCGGCGCTGACGGTGGGCGAGGAGGTGGCGGCAACGCTGCTCGGTGTCCGCAACGGCTCGCGCTACGTGATGATCCGCATCAGCAACGCCGGCGACAAATGGAGTAACTGCTCGCCGGGCCGGCTGATCATCGAGCGCACCATGGCAGCGCTGCACAAGCAGGGCGTTCGCGAGTTCGATTTCTCGATCGGCAACTATGCCTATAAGCGCCGTTTCGGCGTGAAACGCCTGCCATTGCTCGACATCAGCGCCGCCTTGAGTTGGCGCGGATTGCCCCATGCGCTCCGTGATCGGACCGCGCAGGAATTGCGCAGATATCCGAAGCTGGCGACGTATCTGAAACGCGCGCTCGGCAAGCCGCCTTCGCGAGAAGAGAGCTGACTACGATTCTGTAGGGTGGGCAAAGCGAAGCGTGCCCACCATCAAGCACTCCGCTCGTGAAGGTGGGCACGCGTCGCTTTGCCCACCCTACGCGCCGACTGATTCAGAGCTGATCTGCTTCAATGCAGAATTGTCACACTCACGAGGATTGTGTGGGCGTTCCTTCTATGTTCGCAAAAGTCCACAATTGTGATCGCTGCAGCGCCGTATGCTGGCTCCCGGGCTGGGCCACCGGGGAATGTTCCGCAAGGAGAGCCGACATGCCAGCCTATATCCATCACCATGCCGTGGAACCGGACTTCATCATGTGCCCGAGCTGCGCAGGTCTTCCGATGTTCGTCACGGATGTTGCGCCGCATTGGAGCCTGGCGAAGATCGACTTCACCTATGAATGCTCCGATTGTGGTGCGCAGATCAGGCAAACAGTAACCAAGCCGGAGCTGTTGAATTAAGAGCGCGGAAGCGATCACGCTTGAGCAGGATGTAGGGTGGGCAAAGCGAAGCGTGCCCACCGTCACAAGCGGAACGTGGATGGTGGGCACGCTTCCGCCTTAGCCTGTTTGAGCACCGGTGCAAGAAGCCGCTTTGCCCACCCTACGCCCTTAAAGTTGGCGCGACTCAGAGCTGCCGCACCACGCCGGGTCGGCCAAGGGGGCATTCCAGCGCATCGCGATCCCATTTTGCGGCAATAGCGGCGGCCTCATAGGTGCTTTGCAGGAATTCCAGCACCGCCTGGTCGGGATCGCCGGAGGTACGCGCGGCATCATAGGGCAGGATGAATTCGCTGAGCGACTCGCTGAAGAAAGCCGCGTCGGGTCGCACCTTGGCGGTGCGGAAGCCCGCGGGTTCGGGATAGGCATAGGAATAGAACGCCGGATAATCGATGGCGCCGCCGCCTGGCCAGAAACCCGCGCTGCTCACCTCGTGCGAATAGGCTTCGTGCGCCACCGCATCCGGCAGGTTCGGCACGCCACCGGGATGGCGTGGTGCGCTCCTGCCGGAGAAACGCGTCACTGCGAGATCAAAGCTGCCCCAGAAGAAATGCACGGGGCTGGCTTTGCCGAGGAAGCCGGTGCGGAATTGCTTGAACAGCCGATCGCAGTTCAAGAGGATCTGGAAGAAGCGTCGCACGGCGTCAGCATCGTAGGAGCGATGCTGGTTGTCCTCCGGGAAACGGATCGGGTCCGGCACCTCGTTTGGCATTTCGTCGATCGTAACGTCGATGTCGAGCTGTTTCAGCGCAGCGAGCACCGCCGCGTAGAAGCCCGCCACCGAGAGCCCGGCCAGCGCAAAATGCCGCTCAGCGCCGTCGCTAGTCGAAATACGCAAGGCGTGATCGACGAAATCGAAATCGATTTGAAACGTTCTAATGCCGTCGGAGATCGGCGATGTGGTCAGCCCGCGCGCCGTGACATGCAGCGTGACGTGCCACGAATGGTTCAGCCAGGGCGACTTGGCCAGCCGGATCTTGCCGACGATCTGGGTCCAGAGCTGCAGCGTGGCACTGGTGTCACGCCATGCCGCAGTCGGCAGTTCCGGCCATTGCGTTTGCTTGGTGTTGCTCATGCCAGGACCCCGCGCTCAGTGACCGTGAACGCAATCACTTTATCACGAGTTCGTTATGGCAGCTCCAAGCATGCGGGCCGACAAATCGACATCACGACTTCGTGCATTCAGGACAACGGCGTTGCCCGCGCGTGGCGCGGAAAAGACTCTTGCACCACCAGCGCCGCGCCATCGCCTGCAGCGGCCTGCGCACCAATTGCGCCATGAAAAGCATTTCAACCATGTCGTGATCCCCGACGCGCATGTGCCGCCAGGTCCGGGGGGCAAGGACCTGGCGGCTGCAGTCATGCGGTTTTGAACATGAAGGTGCGATCGAAATGAAGGCTCCGACCGCACGCTCTACATAGGGCCACGCTCACAAACGAGAACGCCCTCGAACTCGCATCAGCCATGCAGTTTCTTCGCGGTCTCGGCGATCACACGTCCTTGATAACGGGCGCCCGCAAGCTCGTTCGCGCTCGGTTGCCGGCTGCCGTCGCTGCCGGTGATCGTAGTGGCGCCATAGGGCGAACCACCGGTGATCTCGTCGAGCTTCATCTGGCCGGCAAAGCCGTAATTAAGCCCGACCACGGTGAGGCCGAAATGCAGCAGGTTGGTGATGATCGAGAACAGCGTCGTTTCCTGCCCGCCGTGCTGGGTGGCGGTCGAGGTGAAGGCGCCACCGACCTTGCCATGCAAGGCGCCCTTCGCCCAGAGACCGCCGGCCTGATCGAGGAAGTTCGCCATCTGCGAGGACATGCGGCCGAAGCGGGTGCCGGTGCCGATGATAACAGCATCATAATTGACGAGATCATCGATCTTCGCGACCGGCGCTGCCTGGTCGAGCTTATAGTATGACGCTTTTGCGACTTCGGCCGGCACCAGCTCGGGCACGCGCTTGATATCGACGGTGGCGCCGGCTTCGCGCGCGCCTTCGGCGACCGCATTGGCCATGGCCTCGATGTGACCATAGGCGGAATAATAGAGGACGAGAACTTTGGCCATGATGGCTCTCCGTTGGTTGGGTATTGTTGAAGTTAGAGCGTCATTGCCGGGGCTTGTGACCCGGCAATCGATCACAATCGAGAAACCTGTCGAAGGGGATGGATGACCGGGTCATCCCCGATCAGGTCGGGGACAGGCGGCCGGGCATGACGAGTGAAGTTATGCCGCGTCGACCAGCACCAGCTCGGAATCTTCCAGCGCGGTGATTGTCAGCTTGGCTTCGTCGCGGATCGCGGCGCCGTCACGGGCATCGACACGCACGCCGTTGACTTCGATGCTGCCGGCCGCGGGCACGAGATAGAGATGCCGCTTTTGCTCCGGCGCATATTCCGCCCTTTCGCCGGCTTTCAGCGTGGTCGCAAGCACCCGCGCCTTGGCGCGAATCGGCAGTGCGTCGGCATCGCCCTTAAAGCCGCTCGCGATCGTGACGAGCTTGCCGGAGCGATCGCCCTTCGGGAACGGCTTGGAGCCCCAGGTGGGCTCGCCGCCTTGCGTCGTCGGCTCGATCCAGATCTGGAAGATCTTCGTCTGCAACGGTTCGAGATTGTACTCGGCGTGGCGGATGCCGCTTCCCGCGCTCATCACCTGCACATCGCCAGCTTCGGTACGGCCCTTGTTGCCGAGCGAGTCCTGATGGGTGATAGCGCCTTCGCGGACATAGGTGATAATCTCCATATTGGCATGGGGATGCGGCGGAAAGCCGGTGTTCGGCGCGATCTCGTCATCGTTCCACACGCGCAAGGCGCCGTGGCCCATATTGTTCGGGTCGTAGTGGCTGCCGAACGAAAAGTGGTGCTTCGCCTTCAGCCAGCCATGGTCGGCGCCGCCGAGCTTCGCATAGGGTCTGAGTTCGATCATCGGATGTTCCTCAAATTTCGATTTCGTTTGGATATGCCGTCGGGCGTGGTATAGAAATAGAAACTATCGAAACTCATTGTTTCCATTTGTGGCAGGGGCAATCGCCAGAATGTCAAAACTCCCGGATTTCGAAGCGCTCGCAATATTCGCAAAAGTCGTTGAATTGCGGTCATTCGCGGGGGCCGCAACCGATCTTTCGCTGTCGAAGGCCACCGTCTCAAAGGCGGTCAGCCGGCTCGAGGATCGGCTCGGCGCGCGGATGTTCAACCGCACCTCGCGGCGGCTGGCGCTAACGGATGCAGGGCAAAAGCTGTCGGAGCGCGCCGCGCGCCTGCTTGCCGACGGGGAGGCCGCCGAGAACGAGGCGTTGGCACAATCGGTCACTCCGCGCGGCCTGGTGCGGCTCGCGGTGCCCATGACGTTCGGAGTGAAATCAGTCGCGCCGCTGTTGCCGGAGTTTCTGGAGAAATATCCGGAGGTGTCGATCGACCTGCATTTGAGCGATGCCACCGTCGACCTGATCGGCGAAGGTTTCGATGCCGGCCTACGCATCGCGCGCTTGCCCGATTCATCCTTGATCGCGCGGCGGCTCTGCGCGATGCCGCGCTACACGGTGGCGGCGCCGTCCTACCTGAAGCGCTACGGCCGGCCGACGCATCCGATGCATCTCGCCGAGCATAAATGCTTCGGCTACGCCTATCTCTCGACCGCGGGCGTCTGGCACTACACCAACGCGGCCGGCGAACAAGCGAGCGTCCGTCCCGCTGGGCAGTTGCGCGTCAACAATGGCGAAGCGCTGCTGCCGGCAGTTCTCGCCGGCCTCGGCATCGCCGATCTCCCCGATTTCATCGTCGGGGAAGCCATCGCGCGCGGCGAGGTCGAGGTGATCCTCAAGGGTTGGAAGCTGCCCGAAGGCGCCGTGCACCTGGTGACGCCCCCTGGCGGCCCGCGCCCCGCGCGCGTTGAAGTGCTCGCGGAGTTTTTGGCGAAGCATTTTGTAAAGGGAAAGAGGCGTTGACGGTCTCGTAGGGTGGGCAAAGCGAAGCGTGCCCACCAATCTAGCGCGGTGGGGGGATCATGCCGCAGTACCGACGCGCAAAAGGCAGCACCTTTTTCTTTACGGTCGTTCTTGCCGATCGAGCGAGCACCTTGCCTGTCAGCGAAATAGACCGCCTGCGAAGGATCTATCGGACGGTCTGCGAACGTCGTCCGTTTGAGACCGTCGCAATCTGCATTCTGCCGGACCACATTCACGCCGTCTGGACCCTTCCAGAGGAAGATGCTGACTTCTCCGCTCGCTGGAGCCTCATCAAGGATGGTTTCTCACGCGGTGTCGAGGACAAGCCGCGATCCTCCCCAAGCAAGATCGTCAAGCGGGAGAAAGGCATCTGGCAGCGTCGCTTTTGGGAGCATGCGATCCGCGATGACACTGATGTCGAACGGCATGTCGACTACATTCACTTCAATCCGGTGAAGCACGGTTACGTCACGCGCGTGGCGGACTGGCCGCACAGCAGTTTTCATCGCTACGTCGAACGTGGCCTGCTCGATGCGGAGTGGGGTGGGAATATGAAGGAGATTCGAGGATCGTTCGGTGAGTGTAGGGTGGGCACGCTGCGCTTTGCCTACCCTACAATTTGTGGTTAGGCTCTCCCCACAAACCAAACAAAACCACCGGGGAGAAACTGCCGATGAACCGCCGCGAGCTTTTGAAAACTGCCGCCGTCTTGCCGCTCGCGCAAACCGCGCTTTCGCACGCTGCTTTCGCGCAAGGCGCTGTCTATCCCAACCGCAACATCACCATGATCGTGCCGTTTCCGGCCGGTGGGCAGGCCGATCTCGCGGCGCGGCCGGTGGCGCTGGCATTGGAGCGGATCCTCGGCAAGCCCGTGATCGTCGACAACCGCGCCGGTGGAGCCGGCGGCTCCGTCGGCAATGCGCAGGCGGCGCGCGCCGAGCCGGACGGCTACACGCTGTTGATGACGCTGTCCTCGCTCGCCGTGCTGCCCGAAGCCGATCGGCTGTTCGACCGCCCGGTCGCCTATGAGGTGTCGCAATTCGCGCCGGTCGCGCGCGTGCTCGCCGATCCGACGCTGCTCGCGGTGCCGGCCTCCGCTCCATGGAAGACGCTGCAGGATTTTGTCGACGATGCCAAACGGCGCCCTGGCCAGATCCCCTATGGCTCGTCCGGTCCCTACGGCACGCTTCACGTCGCGATGGAAATGTTTGCCGCGAGCGCCGGCATCAAATTGCTGCATGTGCCGTTCCGCGGCGCAGGCCCGGCGCTGACCGCGCTGTTGAGCGGCACGGTGCAGGCGGTGGCATCCGCGCCTGGCACGCTGAAGCAGCAGGTCGCCGATGGCAAGATGCGGGTGCTCGCCAATTGGGGCGCCGAACGCGTCGCCAGCTTTCCCGACCTGCCGACGTTCAAGGAGCTCGGCTACAAGGACGTCGAGTTCTACATCTGGGCCGGCCTGTTCGCGCAGCGCGCATTGCCCGCGCCGATCATGACGCGACTGCGGGAGGCGATGGCGGAAGCGGTGAAAGCGCGGGAGGTCGTCAAGACGTTCGAGACCGCGGGCAGTCCGGTTGCCTATCTCGATGCGCCGGAGTTTTCCGAATTCGTCGCCGACGACAGCGCGCGGCTGATCGCAGCGGTCAAGAAAATCGGCAAAGTGGAGTAGGCGATTTCACGTTTTGTTGCGGGTCGCGAACCTTCCGAAGTCTCATTCATTTGTCATAGTTGCAAATCGGCATGTGCCTGGAACCGGCACGCCGAGATGCAATCGAACGAGACGTTTGTCGACAAGATATTGGAAGAGGATCCTGCATGCGAACGCCGCGCATTGTCCTGGGTTGTGCGATCCTGATCGGCACCGGACTGGTCGTGCAAAACCCGGCATTCTCAGAAGAGTATCGCGGAACCTGGGAACAGCAGATGGCCTGCACGCCCGATGTGTGGCGGCTGTGCAGCGATCAAATCCCTGATACCAACCGGATCACGGCATGTTTGCGGCAGAACACGCCGCAACTCTCCCATGATTGTCGTGCGGTATTCGAATCCAGTGCGAGCGCCCAACAGGCGCCTTCACGTGCGACGCCGCAATCTGCGCCACGCGCACGCGGCGCGCCGCCAGTGCAGCATCAGTCGGCGCCGTCGAGACGTTATGACGAATAGGCCGACACTTCCTCCTGCGGCCGATGCTCGCAGACGTCGACCCATTCGGCCGACGTCAATTCCGCCATCCGCGACGGCGCGATCCTGACCGCGCTGTGGGTCGAGCCCGCAGCAGGCACGACGATGTCGAAAGCCTTCAGCGACACATCGCAATAGACCGCGAGCTGTGTCCTCAGGCCGAAGGGGCAGACGCCACCGACCTCGTGCCCGGTGATATCGGCGACCTCGTGCAGCCCCAGCATCTTCGGCTTGACGCCGAACGGCGCCTTCACCTTCTTGTTGTCCATCCGCGAGGTGCCGCTGGTGACGATCAGCACCACGCGCTCGCCGACCCGTAGCGACAGTGTCTTGGCGATGCGCCCCGGTTCGACGCGATGGGCTTCCGCCGCCAGTGCTACCGTCGCGGAACTCTTGGCCGATTCGATCACGGCAATGTCGGGCGCCTTCTCGGCGAAGAAGGCGCGAACGGATTCCAGACTCATATTCTAGGACCTGTGGGATGAGACCAGCGCAGGAAGCTCGGATAGACCATGGATGCGATAGTCCGGCGCAACGCCGAGCTCATCCATCTGTGTGCGTAGCGCCTTGAACATCGTCAGCGGTGGCAAGGTCTCGCTTTCGACGCAGGCGAGCGCCATGGCCTGCGGCGTCACCCGCTCGATCCAGGCGACATTCAAGCCGAACGCCTTGGCGCCGCAGGCATCCCACGGATTCGAGGAGATGAACAGGACGTCCGAGGGCGGCACGCCAAGGACTTCTTCGATCGGCGTGTAAGCCTCCGGGCTCGGCTTGAAGACCTTCTTGGCATCGACGCTGATGGTTGCGTCCAGCAGGCGGTCGAGCCCGCTGTTGCGCACCAGGGCATTCAGCATGTCCGGGCTGCCATTGGAGAGGATCGCGAGTTTTTTGTCCTTCATCGCCTCGAGCGAGGCGAGCGCGTCCGGATAGAGATCGAGATGCAGGTATTTGTCGATGATCCTGTCGAACGTTCCGGCGTCATATTGCAGGCCAAGGCTCCGCAGCGTGTAGGCGAGCGAGTCGCGCGTGACGACGGAGAAGTCCTGATAGTGCCGCATCAGCGAGCGCAGCCAGCTATATTCGAGCTGCTTGATGCGCCAGATCTGCGTGATGATCTCGCCATAGCCGGGAAACGCATCCTCGGTCACTTCAGCGACCGACTGGACGTCATAGAGCGTGCCATAGGCATCGAAGACGACGGCTTTGATGGTCATTGTAACCTCTCTTGCCCGCCGATCGTCGCATACAGGAATTTGCGCACCGCGTCGACCGATTGATCTCTGGCTGCCTGGTTGAATTCGAGACGATGCCCGAGAAACTTTACCGGCGTTGCAAGGCTCGGAACATCGAAGGCGTGATAGGCGCCGGGATAGACGATAAATTCGATCGGAACGCCCAGGCCCTTCTGGCGCGAAATGCCGTAGTCGTCGCGGCCTTCGACAAGGTTGCGGCACTCCTTGGCCAGTGTCCAGTCGTCGAGCTCGCCGATCAGGATCAGCGTCTGCACAGTCATGCTATCCTTGATGCCGAGGCACGGCGGATAGAATGCAATCGCTGCGCGGAATTTGTTGTTCGATGTCCGCTCGATCATGCCGCGCTCGACCGAGGTAAGCGCCAGCAATCCGCCCTGCGAGAAGCCGATAAGTGCGACGCGATCGCGATCGACGAACGGCTGCTGCAGGAGGAAGTCCAGTGCGCGATAGGCATCGAAGACGGTTGCGGGTGGCGGGCCGCCGGCGCAGGTGCTGCTGAGGCCGCGCGGACCAAAGCGGTCCACTGTGAGCGTGACATAGCCCAAGGATACGAGCAGCTTGCCCCAGCGGTCGTCGAGCTGGCGCCAGCCGCCATTGCAGCCATGAAGCAGCACCACCGCGGGCAAAGCGCCGGCATTGCGGGGCTGCCGCAGGTAACCTTGCAAAGGCTGCGAGCTCGCAAGCGGATTTTCGATCTCGACGAGGCGGCCTTCTGGTGCATCGCCCGCGAGGCACGCGGTCGCGCTTCCGGTCAGGAGTGCAGCGACGATGGCAGCGATCTTGGCGAGGCTTGGCATCGACCACCTCCCGTTCGATCGTCTGCCGGCGACTTTATATACCCAAAATCTTCCGCGCGTTGGCCTTCAGCACTTTGGGGCGGATCTCCTCGCGTATGTCGAGCTTGGCGAAATCCGAAAGCCAGCGGTCCGGCGTGATCACCGGCCAGTCCGAGCCGAACAGCATCTTGTCCTGCAGAATCGAGTTGATGTAGCGCACGAGGATCGGCGGGAAATATTTCGGCGACCAGCCGGAGAGGTCGATGTACACGTTCGGCTTGTGGGTCGCGACCGAGAGCGCCTCTTCCTGCCAGGGGAAGGACGGGTGCGCGAGGATGATCTTCAGGTCGGGGAAGTCGGCGGCGACATCGTCCATATACATCGGATTGGAATATTTCAGCCGCATCCCCATGCCGCCGGGCATGCCGCTGCCGACGCCGGTCTGGCCGGTGTGGAACAGCGCGATCGCGCCGCCGTCATTGATCGCTTCATAGAGCGGATAGGCGAGGCGGTCGTTCGGATAGAACCCTTGCATGGTCGGATGGAATTTGAAGCCGCGGACGCCATAGTCCTCGATCAGCTTCCGCGCTTCGCGCACGCCGAGCTTGCCCTTGTGCGGATCGATGCTGACGAAGGGTATCAGCACATCGAGATTTTCCGATGCGACTTCCAGCATCTCGTAATTGTTGTAGCGGCGGAAACCGGTCTCGCGCTCGGCATCGACAGGAAAGATCACGGCCGCGATGTTCTTGGACCGGTAATAGGCCGCGGTTTCCGGCACCGTCGGCGGATGCTTGTGTGGCGACTTGAAATACTCCGCCATCTGCGCCTGGAAGTCGTCATAGCCGTCGTCGCCATGCATGCCGCAGGGCTCCTCGGCATGGGTGTGGATGTCGATCGCGACGACATTGTCGATGTCGGGCAGCTTGAGCTTTGGCATTCTTGGAGGTCCTTGGGGTTCCCAGCGGCTTGCTTCCTGGGGCTTCCAAATTGATTATACTATATAACGATTTTCGCAAGACAGCCAGAAAGCCGCGGGTAGCGGGCCTATTAGATTGACATTTATGCCCCTGATCGCTTAGAACGCGGCCGTCCCGGGCGGCAGGGCCGTTTTTCGGGACGAATCCCATTTCGCCACATTTGGGCAGGTTTTAGGTTCGGGCTTGAGCACGGCCTTTCAACGCATCAGGATTGTCCCATGAAGGTCCGTAACTCGCTGAAATCGCTGCGCGGCCGCCATCGCAACAACCGTCTGGTCCGCCGCAAGGGCCGGGTCTATGTGATCAACAAGGTGCAGCGCCGCTTCAAGGCCCGCCAAGGCTGATCGCGGGTCCTTCCGTCGGCTCGCCCTGACGCATCGTTTCACACGTCTTTGACGTCGCGCCGCTTTGCAGCGCGGCGTTGTGCGTTTAAGCTATGCGGATGGAATTGAGATTCCTGAGGCTCATAACTCGCAAACTTGCGTTTTTGATCGCCGCGATCGTGATTGCGGCGCCTGCGGCGGCGTTTGCCCAGGGCGATCCCCGGGTCATCCCTCCGCCCAAGGAGCAGAAGAAGCTCCCCGAAGCGCCCAGCAAATTGCCGAAGGTTGGCGCCGATCGTACCCGCGGACTGGATTTCCTGTTCGGCGCGCTGAAGGCGGCGCCCGATGAGGCCAGCGCCAAGCATGTGGAGGCGCGGATCTGGGCGCAGTGGCTGCAGACGCCGAGCGATACCGCAATGCTTCTGATGGTGCGCGCCAAGGCTGCGATGGACGCCCAGAACGCCGATGTCGCGCTGAAACTGCTCGATGCCGTCGTGAAGCTGCGGCCGGACTATATCGAGGGCTGGAACCGACGCGCGACGCTCTATTACCTAAAGAATGACTATGCGCATTCGCTGGAGGACATCCAGCAGGTCCTGATCCGCGAACCCCGCCATTTCGGCGCGTTGGCCGGCCTCGGCATGATCATGCAGGACCTCGGCGACGACAAGCGCGCGCTGGACGCCTTCCGCAAGGCGCTTGCCATCAATCCGCACCTGGAGAAGGTGCCGGAATTGGTGAAGCAGCTCAGCGAAAAGGTCGAAGGCCGCGATATCTAGTTTCACGGGATTAACCACGACTTCCGGCAGCCGATTGCGGCGCGGAACAATTGCCGCTACCCGGCTTGGTTCCCGCTCGAACCCGCCTGGAGCGAAGCCATGAAATCCTTGCTGTTGGCCGGCACGGTGATCGTCGCGACGACGGTCGTCGGTCTTGCCGAAGGGCTCTATTGGGTGGTGGGCAATCGCGCCACCAACACCTGCGACATCGTCACCAGCAACCCGATCGTCGACGGGAACATCTGGTTTGCCGACGGTCCCTACAACTCGGTCGATGACGCCAAGCTCGCCCGCTCCACGATCAGCCAATGCCCAAGGGATCAACCGCCGGCCGACAACCCCAAATAGGGGCTCAAGTGACGGCGCCGGGTTGAGCCCTTGAACTCAGTGCAGCAGTCTGCCGCTACGGGTGAACTGGTCGCGCGCCGCTGCCGCATAAAGCTGTTGCAGCTCGGCCTCGAGTTGCTCATTGACCAACAGCAGCGCCCTTAATGCGCCATGCAGGTCGCCATTGCAGCTTGCGACGATCTGGTCGATAGCCGTCTCGCAGGGATCGGAACTCATTGATACTCCTCCGAATTTCCTTATGAACTGTTGCTGCGGCGTCCTGTTCCTGTGGATTGCGTGGACAGGCTTGCCGTGTTCCATCTCGATCAAGCCGCGCGTTTTGGCAGAATGCCGGCGAGAATCTACGGAACAGGTAATGACGCTGGTATGAACCCGCTATCCACAGGATGGGCGCGTTGTGGAAAACCGGCGTGGCCTGACGATAGGGCATGGGCGTCGCCGGGCGCCGTAATTTTCCCCTGCAACAGATCAACCGGACCTTACCGATGACGATTGTGATCGCAGTGGCGGCGCTGGCGCTGCTGGCCGCCGCCACGCAGTTAGGCGTCGTGCTGGTGCAACGGGCCTTTCCCGCGCAGGGCCTGATGGTCGAGGTGACAGGCGATGCGCTGCATGTCGTCGATATCGGTCCGCGCGAGGCGGCCTCGCCACCGATCGTGATGTTGCACGGCGCAAGCTCCAATCTCGAGGTGATGCGCCGGCCGCTCGGCGAGCGCCTCGCGCGGGATCATCGCGTGATCCTGATCGACCGTCCCGGCCATGGCTGGAGCACCCGCGCACGGGCCAGCGGCTCCACGCCCGCGATTCAGGGCCGGATGATCTCGGAGGTGCTGACGAAGCTCGGCATCGAGCGGGCGGTCGTGGTCGCGCATTCCTGGAGCGGCGCGCTGGGCCTGAGATTGGCGCTCGATGATCCCGACCGCATGGCCGGCCTCGTGCTGCTCGCGCCGGTCGCCTATCCCTGGAGGGGCGGCGTCGGCAAGTACAACGAGTTGATCGCCACGCCTGTGATCGGCCCGCTGTTCGCCTACACGATCACGCTGCCGCTCGGCACGCTGCTCGCCGCGCCGGGCGCGCGCGGTGTATTCCTGCCGCAGACCATGCCGGACGGTTTCGTGAAGGATACAGCAACGCCGCTCTTGCTGCGGCCGCGCGAATTCATCGCCAATGCGCGCGACCTGGTGACGTTGAAGGCGGCAGTCGCCGAGCAGGCGCCGCGCTACGGCATGATCAAAGCGCCCCTCACCATCATTGCCGGCGACGCCGACAGGACGGTGTCGACCGACATCCATTCCCGCCCGCTCGCCGCCGCCGTGCCGCATGCCAAGCTGATCGTGCTGCCGGGCACCGGCCACATGATCCAGAATGCCGCGCCTAGCCTTGTGATCGCGGAGATCGAAGCGATGATCGGGAAGCCGCGGAGTGTCGCGACCGGGGAATAGGGAAAAGGTTACGCAAAGTCTAGCAGTGAGCTATGCGGCTCTTCCAATCGGCTTCGCACGCTCGATCCGCTTACGCTCGCCAGGTGAATTCATCGCTTGCCACAAGTCGCTGCGCCGCTGGATGTTCAGCCAGAATTCCGGGCTGTTGCCGAATACACGGGCAAGAATGAGCGCGGTCGCGGCAGTGACGCTCCGGCGGTCGTTGCAGAGTTCGTTGACATGCTTGCGTTGAACCCCCATGGCCTCGGCCAGCGCGCCTTGAGTCAACCCAAGCGGTTGCATGAATTCTTCCTTGAGGATTTCGCCGACCGTGGCCGGCTTGCGCTTGGTCGTCAGCATGACCGTCTCCTGCTTCACCTATAGCTGTGGTCGTCAAGGTAGACGCCTTCCGCTTCGCCCTTGGAGTTTGACCATCGGAATACAAGCCGCCATTGCTTGTTGACGCGGATAGAGTGAAAACCCGCCAGATTGCCCCGCAATTTCTCGAAATGATTGCTCGGCGGTACCCTCAAATCTCGCTCGGTGGTCGCGTCGTCCAGCATCTGAAGCCTACGAAACAACCGACTTTCGAGATCGGGCGGGATATTTCGCGACTTGACGTCCTCGACGAAAAAAGCCCGTAGCCAATCATCCCGGAAGCTTACGATCATGCGAGGCGAACTGCCTTAACGAGGCAGTGTACCACACTATGGTACAAGGTGGCAACGCCGCATTGTATGGGCGTCGCCACCGAAGAGACCGTTACTGCTGCTTGATTTTCCCGTCCTTGTCGAACTGCGAGAGGAAGGCCCAGAGGTTGTTGGCTTCCGTCTCGTTCTTGATGCCGGCGAACGCCATCTTGGTGCCGGGGATCTTGGCCTTGGGGTCCTTGATGTATTCGAGGAACTGTTCCTTGTTCCAGGTGATGCCGGAATTCTTGTTGGCGTCCGAATAGTTGTAATCAGGCGCGGTACCGGAGTGGCGGCCGTCGATGCCGTTGAGCTCGGGGCCGACCTTGTTCTTGGCACCTTCGCCGATCGCATGGCAGGCGAGGCACTTGTTGAACGAGGTCTTGCCGGCGGCAACATCCTGCGCCTGCGCGCCCGATGCAACGAACACTGAGGTGACGACGGCCAGCGCGCTCAAGATCGATGTTTTCATGTGGTGCTCTTTGTTTCTTCCCTGGTAGGTGGGCGGGTCGCTTGTGGCAGGCCTGCCTCGATTGGACAAGTGACGAAACTTTGACAGTGTTCACGGCGGCAGGCTTGCCCGAGAGAGAACTTGATCTGCGGGGCAGCAAGTTTCGCCCGGCCTTCCCATTTGAGCCCGGAAATGCTTGATTTTCCCGGACAAATCGATAAAGCGCAAAGCTTGGAGGGACCCGCATGGCCATCATGATGCCGGCTGCCGATCAGGCGGTTCTCAATCGCCGCAGTGAGATCGTTGCTGCATTGCGGGCGATCGTGCCGGGCGAGGGCGTGATCGATAGTGCGGCCGAGATGCTGGCCTACGAATCCGACGGCCTCACGGCCTATCGCCAGCCGCCGATGGTCGTGGTGTTGCCCGACACCACCGAGCAGGTCTCAAGGGTGCTGAAATATTGCCATGAGCAGGGCATCAAAGTGGTGCCGCGTGGCTCCGGCACGTCGCTGTCTGGCGGCGCGCTGCCGCTGGCGGACGGCGTGCTGCTCGGCCTGGGTAAGTTCAAGCGCATCCGCGAGATCGATTTCGACAACCGCGTCGTCGTGACCGAGCCCGGCGTCACCAACCTCGCGATCAGCCAGGCGGTGGCGCATGCCGGCTTCTACTATGCGCCCGATCCGTCATCGCAGATCGCCTGCTCGATCGGCGGCAATGTCGCTGAGAATTCGGGCGGCGTGCATTGCCTGAAATACGGCATGACCACGAATAACGTGCTCGGCTGCGAGATCGTGCTGATGAACGGCGAGGTCCTGCGCATCGGTGGCAAGTCGGCGGAGAACGCCGGCTACGACATCATGGGAATTATCACCGGCTCGGAGGGTCTGCTCGGCGTCATCACCGAAATCACCGTGCGCATCCTGCAGAAGCCGGAGACGGCGCGCGCGCTGATGGTCGGTTTTGCCGAGGTCGAGGCCGCCGGCGAATGCGTCGCGCGCATCATCGGCGCCGGCATCATCCCTGGCGGCATGGAGATGATGGACAAACCCGCCATCCACGCCGCCGAAGCTTTCGTCCATGCCGGCTATCCGCTCGACGTCGAGGCGCTCCTGATCATCGAACTCGACGGCCCGAGCATCGAGGTCGACGAACTGATCCGCCGGGTCGAGACAATCGCGCAGGGCTGCGGTTCGACCACCTGCCAGATCTCCAATTCGGAAGCCGAACGCAACCTGTTCTGGGCCGGCCGCAAGGCGGCCTTTCCCGCGGTCGGGCGGATCTCGCCTGATTATCTCTGCATGGACGGCACCATCCCGCGCGGCGCGTTGCCGAAGGCGCTGGCGCGCATCCGCGAACTGTCGGAAAAATACCAGCTCGGCGTCGCCAACGTCTTTCACGCCGGCGACGGCAATCTCCATCCACTCATTCTTTATGACGCCAACAAGCCCGGCGAGATGGAGCGCGCGGAAGCCTTCGGCGCCGACATCCTGCGCTGCTGCGTCGAACTCGGCGGCGTGCTCACCGGCGAGCACGGCGTCGGCATCGAGAAGCGCGACCTGATGCCGGAAATGTTTTCCGAGATCGATCTCAACCAGCAGCAGCGTCTGAAATGCGCCTTTGATCCGCAAGGCCTGCTCAATCCAGGAAAGGTGTTTCCGACCCTGCACCGCTGCGCCGAACTCGGCCGCGTCCACGTGCATGGCGGCAAGCTGGCATTTCCGGATATTCCGCGATTCTAGCGCCCTTCTCCCCTTGTGGGAGAAGGTGGCGCGCATGAAATGCGCGACGGATGAGCGACTATCTGGATTGTCAAGTTGCATTGGCGTAAGCGGCACGCGCCTCGCGTGCTTTGGCGTT